>DATNRH010000796.1 GCA_036703605.1 Candidatus Obscuribacterales bacterium
AAGGGTTGGGGATGAGGGCAAATCATCTATCGATTCAGCAATGCCCTCCATGCAAAGTGTTCCGGAATCATACTGCTATTCAGCAACGCCTTCCATCTTTAACATTCACCCAACTCAAGGTTCTGCCTGTAGCTCAGCAAATAGCAAACCCAACTCGCTAGATCGATCCTTGACTCAGGCTCTGGAATGGGGAAGGCGATCGCGCTAGTATAGCAATCAATTCACCTCATCACCCCCTCCATGTCACCTAGTTGCCATGTCTCCAGATTCACAGCTCAACCTGTCTCACCAGTTGCAAAAACTGCGCCAGCAGCGCTATACCGATCGCCAGGTTAACAAAACGCGATCGCTGCAAATCCAAGCATTGCTTCAACGTCTCACGGATCATCTCGAACAGGATGCATTCATTCAGGATACGACGGATAGCTTGCGGCGATCGCTGCAGTGCGATCGCGTCGTGATCTATTACTTTTACTATGAATGGAAAGGGCAGGTGACCTTCGAGTCCTTAAGTCAACAAACCTACTCCATCTATGGATCGACCGGAGCGGATGACTGCTTCAATGACGACTACGCCCAACGCTACCTTGAAGGGCGCTATAGCTACATCTCGGATCTCGATACAGCTCCCATCCATCCCTGCCATCGAGAGTTTTTGTCCAGCATTCAGGTCAAAGCTAGCTTAGTCATGCCAATTTTACCAGAGCGCCCTGATCACAAGCGTCTGTGGGGGCTGCTCGCTGCCCACCAATGCACAGAACCACGTTGGTGGTCTACATCCGATATGGACACCATGCAGGCCGCAGCCCAAAAGCTAGCCCAACGGTCATCCATCCAGAACCTGTGACCACCTGTGACCCTGCCGACATCTATGCACCTGCCACCTGTTCCGAGCAGCGGGGGTGATGAATCAGGGTATGAATCTCGAACGAGACGCCCTGAAACCTCCTGCCTAGGTTTGCAGAGTCATACTACTATTCAGCAACGTCTTCGCAACATCCGAAAATCTAGGTCAAAAATAATTCGCGAATGCCGCCGCTACCAATTTCTACAGCGAGGGCGGCCAGCAAAAAGCCGAGGATTTTGGTAATAATCACAGCGCCTTCAACTCCAATCCAGCGATCGATGCGGGATGACTGACGCACAATAAACCAGGTGACGATCATGGCGCTGATGATACCTGCCACAACACTGACACGAGCGGTGGGTGATTCTGACATGAGAATCATCACGGTGGTGAGGGTGCCAGGCCCAGCCATGAGGGGGAGTGCTAGGGGCGTAATGGCCACATCACGCTCTTCGTCTACCACAGGAGTATCCATACCGCCTTGCAGCATGTCCAAGGCAATCAGCAGCAGCAGTAGTCCACCTGCGACTTTGAGAGATGCCATGCTGATATGTAAGTAGCCCAAAATTGCTTGACCGCCAAAGGCAAAGCCCAGTAATACAGCCGTTGCCACCACGGAAGCTCGATCCACAACTCGCCGTTTTTGAGCAACATCCATGCCTTTGGTTAACACAATAAAGATGGGTGCATTCCCGAGCGCGTCCGCCAATACAAAGACGGCTACAAAGGTTTGTACAAAGATCGAGCTATCCATTCTTCCCCCTGTTTGATTGAACCAGAATGTGATGTGAGGTTCAGCATAGGCATCTGCAGGCATCTGTGCTGCTATGGATGAGCAAACAGCCCCCTCAGGTGTGTTCGAGGGGGCTGTTTGCATCCTAGATTCTAGGATGGCTAGATGCTAACGAGTAGCGGCGGGCATTCCTAAGATGTCCTCAATCTTAGGCATTTGATCCAGCGGAATCACTCGCCCCTCATCCTCAAACTTGGCGATTTGGTCGAAGTTCAAGTATCGATATAGCTCCGATGCAAAGGGATTGATCTTATTCGCCACTACTTCCAGATATTCCTCCATCGTGGGAATGCGACCCAACAGTGCGCAGGCTGCCGACAGCTCTGCTGAACCTAGATAAACCTGGGCTCCCTTACCCATGCGGTTGTTGAAGTTGCGGGTTGAGGTAGACATCACTGTTGTTTCATCAGCCACGCGAGCTTGGTTGCCCATGCAGAGAGAACAGCCTGGCATCTCCGTGCGAGCACCGGCTGCGGCAAAAATACCGTAGTATCCCTCTTCCCGCAGTTGTTTTTCATCCATACGTGTGGGTGGACAGATCCACAAGCGCCCCTGCACTGGGCCCGCTCCTTCCATCACCTTCGCCGCCGCTCGGTAGTGACCAATGTTGGTCATGCAGGAACCGATGAAGATTTCATGGATGGGATCGCCAGCGACTTCAGACAAGGTTTTGATATTATCTGGATCGTTAGGGGCCGCTACCAACGGTTCTTTGATCTCATTCAGGTCAATCTCGATGACTTCTGCATACTCCGCGTCTGGATCCGCAGACATCAGGTAAGGATTGGCAAGCCACTCTTCCATCTTGGCGATGCGACGGGTGAGGGTACGAGCATCTTGGTAGCCGCGGGCGATCATATTTTTCATCAAGGCAATGTTCGATCGCAGATATTCCGCGACGGTCTCTTCACTGAGCTTGATGGTGCAGCCTGCGCAGGAGCGTTCTGCAGTGGCATCGGTCAGTTCAAAGGCTTGCTCTAACTTTAGATCGGGTAAGCCTTCCATTTCCATAATCCGACCGGAGAAGACATTTTTCTTATTTTTCTTCTCCACAGTTAGTAAGCCCTTCTGGATTGCCACATAGGGAATGGCATTGACCACATCCCGTAGCGTGATGCCGGGCTGCAGTTCACCCGTGAAGCGCACCAGCACGGACTCCGGCATATCTAAGGGCATGGCTCCGATCGCTGCCGCAAAGGCGACCAGACCTGATCCAGCGGGAAAGGAAATGCCCATGGGGAAACGGGTGTGGGAATCGCCACCGGTGCCCACCGTATCGGGGAGCAACATGCGGTTTAGCCAAGAGTGGATGATGCCATCTCCCGGACGCAGGGCAACGCCGCCCCGCTCGGCGAAGAAGTCGGGTAGGTCTTGGTGGGTTTTGATGTCCACGGGCTTGGGATAGGCGGCGGTGTGGCAGAAGCTTTGCATCACCAGATCGGCGCTGAACCCTAGACAGGCGAGTTCTTTCATCTCGTCGCGGGTCATGGGGCCAGTAGTGTCTTGGGAACCGACGGTGGTCATCATCGGTTCGCAGGACGTACCCGGACGCACGCCGGGCAGACCGCAGGCCTTGCCCACCATTTTTTGCGCCAGGGTGAAGCCCTTGCCAGTATCTGCAGGCGTTGCCGGACGGACAAAAAGATCGCTGGGGGGCAATCCTAGGGCAAGGCGAGTTTTATCGGTGAGCGATCGCCCAATCAGGAGAGGAATGCGACCGCCAGCCCGCACTTCATCCAGAATGGTTTCTGGCTTGAGGCTGAAGGTGGAGATCACCTCGCCCGCTTCGTTGGTGATTTCGCCCTTGTAGGGGTAGATGGTGATCACGTCGCCGGTTTCCATCTGAGCAACGTCGCACTCGATAGGCAGGGCACCGGAATCTTCAGCGGTGTTGAAGAAAATGGGGGCGATCGCTCCTCCCAGAATATAGCCACCCGATCGCTTGTTGGGGACACAGGGAATGTCGTCGCCAATGTGCCACAGCACCGAGTTGATGGCAGACTTCCGTGACGAACCCGTACCCACCACATCCCCCACATAGACAACGGGATGGCCCTTTTCTTTGAGCTGCTCTAGGATTGTCAACGCATTGGGAATGCGCGACTCCAGCATCACCAAGGCATGGAGAGGAATATCAGGACGGGTAGTGGCGTGGGGAGCGGGGGATAGATCGTCGGTATTGGTTTCCCCTGGCACCTTAAACACCGTGACGGTAATCTGCTCGGGCACGGTGGAACGCTTGGTAAACCAATCGGCATTGGCCCAGGAATCCACCACCTGCTTGGCGTAGGAATTGGTCTCCGCCAATTCCATAACATCATGAAAAGCATCGTAGACCAGCAGGGTTTTGCTCAAGGCCTCGGCAGCCGTCTGCGCCAGGGCGGCATCATCCAGCTTGAGCACCTCAATTAACGCCTGGACGCTGTAGCCACCCATCATCGTCCCCAGCAGCACCACCGCATCGTGGGGCGGCAGTAACGGACTCGTCACCTCACCCTTGGCGATCGCGGTCAGGAACGATGCCTTGACATAGGATGCCTGGTCTACACCGGGGGGAATGCGATCGCGCAGGAGGGCAAGGAGGGTGTCTTCTTCCCCGGGCGGCGGATTTTTGAGTAATTCACAGAGGTCAGCCGTTTGCTCAGCGGTGAGGGGAAGGGGGGGAATGCCCAAAGCAGCCCGCTCAGCCACGTGTTGACGATATTGCTCTAACATAGTTGATCCTCTCCAAGCGATAGCGCGAGTCTATAATTATTGTTGCAATTTCTTGCCATTACAATAGCGCGATCGCCCTACAAGTCTATCAAGAAGTCCTAACCGAGTGGTTGGCTGACTAACTTAAAGACCCTTACCCCAAACCCCTCTCCCAGGGCACTGAGTAGAGCCTCATCCATTCATGGCGTCAGATCCCCGCGACCTAGGAAGATGCTAGGAATAGTCTGTAGGCACCATCTGAGACATTAGGATGGTAGTCTACACCGCGATCTCTGGGCAAAAGCAGTTCGCCAAAGGCAACAAGGCGATAAGATGGAAAGAAGTTTCTGGATCGGTGGTCGTGCGATCGCCCCCAGAGTTGCTCCAGGTAGTTCTAGCGTCTCATTTTTGGTGTCTATGGTTATCACCCTACTACTCTATGCCGCCCTAGGCGGTGCGTATCTGTTGGTCATGCCAGTGGCTATCCTTTTCTACCTCCAGCAACGTTGGTACATCGCCAGTTCTATTGAGCGGGTGCTGATGTATTTCATGGTCTTTTTCTTCTTCCCAGGGCTGTTGGTTCTCAGTCCTTTTGTCAACCTGCGTCCTCAAAAACGGCAATTGTCCTAAGCGATCGCCGGTTCACGATGGAGACGTTCCATGCTGTTTCGGGATAGCAAGCCATGCGGCGGATTGATGTAATTGGCGTTGGTTTCGGCATCTTTGCCGCCGGGGGGCTCATCTATTTGGGTCTCCGGGGTGCTGGTCTCGAAGGAGCCAATGCTGGCATCTGGAGCCAGGTAATCTTGCTGGGGGGCGTGGGTGGATGGTTGGTGACCTATCTGTTTCGGGCCGGCACGCATACGATGACCTACAACCAACAGCTTCGCGACTACGAAGATGCGGTTTTGCAAAAACGTCTGGATGAAATGACCCCCGAGGAACTGGCTGCCCTGCAGGCCAAGCTCGACCAAGAGTCTGAATCATCCTCAGATGCGACCGCTGATTCAGAGTGATGCCGGGGTGATTATGGCTCCTGCGGAAAAAAATGGAGAGCGATCGCCTGTTGGGTCAAAATGCGCCGTAGAATGGGGAACGGTCAGCGCGTTTTGGTGGGGTTTGTTATGGTTTCTGTCTCTCAACGGATGAATGCACTACGGGATCGGGGCCAATGTGCGCTGGTGCCGTTCATTACAGCAGGGGATCCAGATTTAGAGACAACCGCTAAAGCATTGCGGCTGTTGGATGCCAACGGCGCTGATTTCATCGAGCTAGGGGTGCCTTACTCTGACCCGCTGGCGGATGGCCCAGTGATCCAAGCAGCCGCTACCCGAGCCCTCGCCAACGGTACCAAGCTGGAACAGGTGCTCGATATGGTGCGCACCGTCTCCCCCGACCTGCAAGCTCCGATCATTTTGTTTACCTACTACAACCCCATTTTGAACCGTGGGCTGGATACATTTTTCCAAACCATTGCTGAAGCAGGGGTAAAGGGGATTGTCATTCCCGACTTGCCCCTAGAGGAAGTCGGAGGTGTGATGGCAGCGGCTAATCAAGCGGCGGTGGAGGTGACGCTACTGGTAGCTCCCACCAGTCCCATGGAACGGATCAAGGCGATCGCCGCCCAGTCCCAAGGATTTATCTATCTTGTCAGTGTGACTGGCGTGACCGGAATGCGCACCCAAATGGGCAACCGCGCCAAGGAACTGCTCAGCGATCTCCGGGGGGTCACCGATAAGTCTATTGGCGTGGGCTTTGGTATTTCCCAGCCAGAACAGGCTCGGCAGGTGATGGAATGGGGGGCCGATGCGGTGATTGTGGGCAGTGCTTTTGTGAAACGCTTGGCCGAGGGAACTCCCGAGCAAGGCTTGAAGGCGATCGCCTCCTTTTGCCAAAGCCTGAAAGCCGCCATTACCGCTGACCAAGGCTAATATCAAATACGGTTAGACAAGCCATGCCTTGAAAGCTTGGACAGTCCCAGACAGCGGTTCCAGATGTCTGTAGTCCCCTTGGCAAGGGGGCGGCGAATCGAGGATCAAATGGCATATCCCTTCAAGCAGACTTGATGTCAAATACCAAAGGCACGCTTAGCGGCAGCTAGCTTGGCCTTGCGATCGTCCAAGCCGTTATAGCCACCGTTAATCATCAGGGTGACCTGTTCCACATTATCGCGGTCGGCCCAGACGTTGAGTTGCCGCGAATCCCAATACCAGCCAGCACTGCGACAGGCCAAGACATCGGTGGCAAGCAGGGTGGGCTGCTGAACCAAGTCAACCCCTAGGGCATCACCACATTGACGATAGTTGAAGCGTCCAGTAATTTGAATCAGACCGCGACCCTTATAGCGCCGTCCATCGCCAGCAAAGAAGTTACCCAAATCTGCGCGCCCTTCATAGTCACTACCATCAGCAAATTCTTCCACGGCATTGAAGTTGGCCGATTCGTGGGCCACCTGAGATAAGAAATGGGCTTTGCGCAGAGAAGTGCTGATGTTGAACTCCACCAAGGTGGCATTGAGATGGGGCAAAAACTTACGGATTTGCGATCGCTGCGCCGTGGGAGCAATCTGCACCAGTTGCGATTCCGTCACTTCTTGGATGGTGGGAAAAAGTCCTTGGTAGGGCAAGCGCTCGACGGGGCGTCCTGGAAGCTGATTGAGCCCGCGCAGAGTGGTAATTTTGCGAATCACATCATCCACAACCGCATCCGTTGATCCCAAGCGATCGCTGTTGATATTGGTGATGAACACCTGCAGCGCATCCGCTGCCCGGCGACGAAATTCTGGGAACGGAACAGATTCTGGCAGAACAATCACCCCTTGATAGGGCAGACGATTACTAGGGCGTCCTGGCTGCCGCCCCAGGGCCCGCAGCAGGGAGTCAGCCAGATCATCCGCAGCCGTGGGCGTCACATCTGGAATTTCTGCCACCAAGCGCCGTAGATGTTGCCCGCCCTGCTGCCGCCAGAGCTGGAGTTGTAGGGTGCTGATATTGACTTGAGTGTAGCCAAACAAGCCTTCGTAGGGATAGACGCCTACCGGCCGGGCAATGGAAAATCCCTTAAGAGAACGGATCAGGGCATCGGCCTGTTCATCCATCGGCAAAATGCTAGGTAGGCGTAGTCGCTCTAGGTAAACTTGGACACCTGCCGCTGCCTGCTCCCGTAGTTCATTCACGGGCTTTTGCCCAAATAATCCTACGTAGGGCTCTCGCCCCAAGCTTCGGGGAGGCTGTTCTCCAAGAGCCCTCAATAGGTCATCGACTAAGCCATCGGTAGCGGTGAGGGTTGAACTCGCAATCCTTGGTATCAGAACCCTAAGGGTGCTGCCGGCTTGGGTACGCCAAGTTTGGAGATGAGATGAAGTGTTCATGGTAAGGAGCGATCGCCCGCATCTGCTAACGACAGGGTGGCGTAGATTACACCACCATCCTGAAGGGTACTGCAATTTTGGTCATTCAGCATCCACTCTTGTCGCTCATGTATACCGTAAGTGCAATGACGTAAAAACCCTAGAAACCCCTGCCATTTGGGCCATGGCCGCTACCGTTCAGGCTTCGGCTAAAGCAGGATAACCCAAGAGGCTGATGATCTCCGTTGAATCTCTCTATCAAATCCATAGATGAGATGACCACATCTTATCTATTATTTTGTTCAACACCTCTGCCGGGGTTGATGTCTGCTGACTTGATGTCTGCTGACTTGATGTCTATTAGATTGGTGTCTATTGGATTGATATCTAACCGTAAAGTTGACGATCTATAGGAATGGGCTTCTAGGAGCTTTGGTTCAATCCCATCTTATTTCATAGTATTTCACAGCAAATTATAGGATTGAGCAAACACTTGTTCAGCAAGCATTACAGCTTAATCCATCGGGATCCAAGATCTGTCGTACTCATTCGAGGAATTGATATGACTAGCTCTCTAGCTTGTATGCCTCTTTCTAAATACAAAGTCCCAAGAGTTTTAAACCCTCGGGACTCTATTGATTGAAGAGCGATCGCCCTTAGACACCTCACCTCTCAGCCTTTAGCCTGTTTGCCAAATGTTTAAGGTGTAAGGATCAGTATTAGAGCAGACTGCCGACCTCTGCGCCCAACAGTTCAGCGATCGCTTGTCCTTCCGCTGGTGGTTCCGATGGCATCACCTGCCGGGCATCGGTAATCAACCAGTCTAGAGCCGCAGCCTGCACATCAATAGATGCACCGGTTTTGTCTACACAATAGCGACCGAAAACCAGCTTATCAACCAAGCGCACCCCTGCACCCAGGCGCGAATATTCGAAGATGACGCTATTGTCTACCGTTGCACCGCTGCAAATGTAGCAATTTGGGCCAATCATCGACGGGCCAATAATGGTTGCACCATCTTCAATGCGAGACATACCACCAATGTAGACCGGCCCCTGGATGTCAACCTTGTCCCAGTTCACATCCACATTCAGCCCTGCGTAAACGCCAGGCTGCACTTCGCGTCCGGGAATCTCGACGTTTTTAACGTCACCATTCAACACGCCGCGAATGGCACGCCAGTAGTCGGGGACCCGACCAATGTCAACCCATTCGAAGTCCATGGCTACGCCAAAGAACGGAGCATTGTCGGCCACTAAACGCGGAAATAGATCCCCCCCAATATCGAAGGTTTCTCCAGAAGGAATGTAGTCAAAAATTTCTGGCTCGAAGATATAAATCCCGGTGTTGATGTCGGTGCTCAGGGCTTCATCCACCGAAGGCTTTTCTTGGAAGCTCTTAATGCGTCCCTCGTCATCCGTGACCACCACCCCGTAGCTCGATACCTCATCCAGCGGTACAGACTTCATCACCACCGTAGCGATCGCCCCCTTCTCGCGATGCACGCGCACAGCTTCAGTCAAATCAAGATCAATCAGGGCATCCCCGCAGAGCACCACAAACGTGTCATCAAAAAATGGCGAAAAGTCTTGAATGCGGCGCATTCCACCGGCTGACCCTAGGGCTTCCCCAATCAGCTCACCGTCTACAATTCGTCCCTCGAACGAATAGGCAATTTGCACCCCAAAGCGCTGACCATCCCGGAAATAACCTTCAATTTCATTGGCAAGATGGCTAACGTTGACCATGATTTCATCAAAGCCATGCTGGCGCAGTAGCTCTAGCAGAAATTCCATCACAGGTTTCTGCAAAATCGGGATCATGGGCTTGGGAATGGTGTAGGTAATCGGGCGAACACGAGTTCCCTTGCCAGCAGCCAGAATCATAGCTTTCATAAATGTCTATCCCTCTACCTTGGGTTTAACGTCAATGTAGTTGGTTGGTGTGGTTGCTGAGGCATCCCCCTTGAATGAACAAGCGTTGACCCTACCCAACATCACACTGGGTAAGTCTAGGAATGGTGTCACTCCTGCATTCAAGCGATGCATGTACTCGGCAGCCCAGATCGACCCGTGGAAATATGCGGATAACTCTAAATAGGGCATTCGTTTGAGACTAATGGTGAATACAGACCTTACTATTTGAAACCTTAGCTTCATCAGGGGTAACTTGCCAATTGTCTGGCCACTAACTAACGCCTCCACCCGAGAAACAACCCTCAACCTGACACACTTCCATTGCAATGAGCAGCGTTCCACCACAGTTCAAACGATCTGTAGGAGCATCACAAGCAGTGGCTTGCCATAGAGCAGTTGCCTGAAAACATTGCTGAGAGACTTTTGCCAAATGCAAAGGCGTAACTTCTCATTCGACAAAACTTCAACGAATCTTAACAATCTATGCTCGCTGTCTAGTTTAGCAGGTTGTTATGGTCGTATTTGGTGGTGATCATCACAGGACTGTTGGTGGTTGCGGGCTAGGTGCCGATTGCAACGCTAGCCCCCAAGCCCTGCGCAGAATGCCCCCTTAATCTGGTAATACAACAGCAGACAGTTCAGACAGTTCACTGGCGGCCAGAGCTTGGGCGTCTAAACTGCGCAAATGTAGATCTTGGTAGAACTGTTCTTGGGCTAATTCCACCTTCGACTGAGACGATAGGTAGAGCAAGGCCCAAAAAACGCCGACGCGATCGCCCTGTTCGGAGTGAGCTTCACTACCAGAATCAGGCTTAACAAACTCAGAGAGCCCGTGGCCAGGCGGATCCATCCAATAGTCTAGTAGGCGTTCAAATTCGATCCATTCGTCATCTGCACTGAGCTGGGGCCAAAAGTCCGTCAAAAATTGTTCGAGAGCAGCGGCAATTTCCGAAAGATTTTCGTGGTGGGCAAGCTGGGCAATGGTCTTTACCGCCTTGCTGTGGGACTGGGGTCTGGGCCGACGCGATCGCCCCCGCCGAGACCGAGGTTCGTTCATGGTCTTAGCCATCACCTCAAGTTGGGCGATCAGTTCCTGGAGCGTCACCCGTCGCTGCTGGGGTGGGTTGACCGATGCCCGGCGGCGCAGTTGCTTTTCTAGACGGCTGGGCAGGGGCGGCTGGTCTAAATCACTGGGAAACTCAGACTCTGCCTCTAGGTCATCCGACGTATCTTCAGTGGCACTGAGCCGAGCCAGGCTATCGGCCTTGAGCAGCACCAGCATGGCTGCATAGAGCAAGGCCTGCCCCGATTCCGACAAATCTGCCTCATAGGGCGCACGCCCCTCCACCACAGGCGTTTCCAAGGAGCGAATTTGCAGCAAGACGCGATCGATCACATCAATCACCTGCACATCCCAGGGATCGAGTTCTCCTTGCTCCGCCATTTCAATCAAAAGGGCGATCGCGTTATGGGCAATGGAACGGGCCATAGGCTCACGATAGATAGGGCACGGTAGATTCCAGGCTAAGCGCTTTGGGCAGCGGGATCGGTAGTGTCGTCCTCCTCCTGGTCAGCACCTGGGGGTGAGGCCGGTAGCTGCAACGGTTGATTCTCCAACTGCAGCTTGTACTGCTCTAAATCCTTTTCAAGCTGCTTGATTTGGGTATCTCGCTGTTTAATGGTTTGACGGTTAGCGACTAGGCCTTGCAGTCGTGACCAAACACTAAAGACCCAGGCCATCATCGCCCCAGCTCCCATGGCCACCAGCAGCTCAATCGCCAGGGGAGCCCGAAACTCAATTCCCTGCATGACGTGAATGGCAACGATGTCCGTATTTTGAATACTAAACAACATCAAGCCCAAACCCAGCACAAAAATGAGTACGGAGTTAATCTGACGCATGGGCTTCTCCTTTAGGCAGCGGTGTGGCGTAGCTGCAGTATGTACTATGCCGCCAAAAGTCTAACAGGTTATGGCTGAGAATGACGGCGATCGCTCCAAGTTAGATCAGGCTTACCCTGACAGGATGTCAATCGGCCTAACTGGAGACCTCTCGGCCGATCGCTCTGGGCATGGTGTGGGTCAATAGAGCTACCGATCAAAAAAGACCACCTAGCGATGATTCATACCTGATCATCCCGGCAGTCTAAAAAGCCTTTAAACAGAAAAGTTCTCGGGAGTCTTTCCGTGTTTCGACCCCGAGAACTTTTGCTTTCGCTTCGTTACTCCTCACACTGTATATATCATACACCATCTTCATAGGGAGCGCTAGCTAGGATGACAGTTTGTAAAATGGCACACTGGTCTGGACGCTGGCCCAGACACTGGCATCAATGTCCTCCAACATGAGGCCTCAGCCTCCCAGAATGCAGACCTCTAGGCATCTGACAATTCTAGCTTCCAAAATTGTCACAAATCTTGTCAGAGTTTTTGCCAGAGGTGCTATGCTCCACTGTGAATAGCTCATCAACGCAGGTTGCCCTTGGAGATGGTAAGTCCCATATGCAAAGAGTGGTGTACTCGTGTTGAGCGGCAAACCAGGCTGAGTGAGGGATAAAACAGGTCTGGAGGTTGGGTACGTGTTCCGATCAGTCTCTAGTTCTGACGCTTGTCATCTATGGATGATCTCTGACATAGATGATCTCTGATGTACAAGAGTCTGTAGCCTAGAATCCCTCAGTCTTAGTGTGATGTGTGGAGTGTGTAGCAATGGTTGTATCGGCTGTAATCAATGGTGCAGGGCATGAGCCGCCCCAAGCAGGCGCGGCAGAATGGCAAGCGATCGCCCTGCCTGAGACTCGGTTATTTGGCACCGATGGTATTCGTGGACGGGTGGGAGATGTTTTAACAGCTCCCCTGGCGCTCAAGGTCGGGTTCTGGGCCGGGCAGGTGCTGCAAGCCTCGTCTCCCTCGGTGGGCCCAGTGCTGATTGGGCAAGACTCTCGTAATTCTGGCCCCATGTTGGCCATGGCGCTGTCCGCAGGACTCACGGCGGCAGGGCTAGAGGTGTGGAACCTGGGTCTTTGTCCAACGCCCACCGTGGCCTATCTCACCCATGCGTTGGATGCGATCGGTGGCGTGATGATTTCCGCTAGCCACAATCCGCCAGGAGATAACGGCATTAAGTTTTTTGGGGCCGGGGGCAGTAAGCTATCGCCTGATCTCCAGCGTCAGATTGAGGCCGGTCTGCGAGGTGGGCAAGATGGCCCTTCAGCGGCAACGGGATGGGGGCAGCATTACCACCGTCCTGAGTTGGTCAGTCAATATGCCGAGTCG
>DATNRH010000797.1 GCA_036703605.1 Candidatus Obscuribacterales bacterium
ACGGTTTCCTATCTAATCACCCGGCAGGGGGCTTCCAGACAAGTCGAGCTTGGCTGGCTCTGGGGCTAGGGCTAGGGATGGCCATGCTAGGCACTCCAGCGATCGCCCAATCCCCACCATCCACGCCGCCGGACGTGCGAACGGAGCGATCGCCCCAGCAGCGGACGACTCTCCAACTCGGCAGCCAAGGTGTGGCCGTGGCCCAAGTACAAGCCATGCTAACCCTGCTAGGCTACTACACTGGCCCAGTAGATGGGCAGTATCAAGACAGCACAGCGATCGCTGTGGCCACCTTTCAGCAAGCCGCCGGACTCACGGTCGATGGCGTCATGGGGGCCAATACTTGGGCTGCTCTCCTACCCAGCCCTAATGGACAAGTAGCCGCTGAGCCTGTCGAGCCTAACGAGACGTCGCCCACATCCGTGCCGTTTCCGAGCCCCACGCCCTCTCCTGAGGCACCGCCTGAATCAGCAGCGCCAGCACCGTCTGAGGAAGCGCCCGCGGAAGAAGCGATCGCTCCCAGCACCGCCGCTCTCCCCGTACTGCGCTTGGGAATGCGAGGGTCTGCTGTGGAGCGGCTGCAGGAACGGCTGCAAGTTCTGGGCGTATACAGCGCCCCCATTGACGGTGTTTTTGGCCCGGCGACCCAAGCAGCGGTGCAAGATATCCAGCGGCGCAACCGCCTCGATCCCGATGGCATTGTGGGCCCTGCGACGTGGACTGTGCTCTTTCGTGCCGCCAACTAGCCCTAGGTCACAGGCTGGTTAACTGACCCGCCTCTCAACGCTGGCGTCTAGAAGCCGCGTCCATACAATAAGCAGAACCTGCAAGACGGGTTCAGGAATGTCCTATCAACTCCGATGAACACGCCATTCATTGCAACCTTTAGCCGTACCAAGTTATTCGATGTTGCTGAATAAAGATATGACATTGGCATCGAAGCAAGATAGCTCACACCACCTTAGGTTGTCATGAATTGCGAGTGTGGGCGTCTCGCTTACAGTTCGTTAGTGAACATTCCTATCGCGATTCAGCAACGCCAGTTATTTACTCTAAAACCCCAACCTCAACGCCTCTTCACAAATTTTCTTCCCCAACCTTCTGTTGGCAGAGGCTTTGCCGAGGTTGAGGTATATGGTATGTAGCTAGGAGGACTCAAACCTTCATAAGGCTTAGCCAAGAACAGGCTGAGGTTTTTCGTCAAGGTTCTAAAGCGGGTGGGGGGAATCGAACCCCCATCATCAGCTTGGAAGGCTGAGGTTTTACCACTAAACTACACCCGCATGGGTAACCCATAGCTTGGCTATACTAACATGAACCAGAT
>DATNRH010000798.1 GCA_036703605.1 Candidatus Obscuribacterales bacterium
CAAAAGCACAATTGGCCGTTCCTCATTACCAGCACCAACCCCAATATGGGTCATCCTGACCTCGGACCGCCCTATGAGCACGGGAGTGAGGTTACAGTCGCCGATCTCGATGGCGATGGCTTTGCCGAAGTGATTTTTGGGACTTGGCCGTCGAAGGGCCTTGGTTATACCGGCCGACTCATCGTGTTGGACTACCAGGGCAACCAAGTTGGAGAAGCGCCAGCTCCGCTCGGTAAGAGTTGTGCGTTTAAGGACTGCAACTGCTGCGGGACAAATACGACTTGCCCTTATGGTCATGCGGTGGCCAGCAACTGCGGCTACTGCACTGATTGCTCGCGATCTTGGAATGGCTTTCTTGCTGCACCTACCCTTGCTAATATCGACTCCGATGCAGATCTCGAGGTGGTGTTAATGAGCGTCTATTCAGGCATTGTGGCCTACGACCTTCCAGGAAGCGCAAACCACAATATTTTGTGGGGCACTGGCCGAGGCAATTTCCATCGGAATGGCAACATCAACTATGCAGACGCTCTTGGCGCCCCCTCGTTCGCCACACTCACTTGCACGCCAAACAATGGCATGGCAGGCATGGCCTGCGCTCCCGGTGTCAGCACTTCCTCGCCACCACCTCCACAAACATCAGAAGCGTCTTCAGCGCCCCGGACCTCGGCTGCCCCTTCACCATCTCAGGCGCCGACACCCGCTCCGAGTCCCTCTGAGCCCGCACCCTCGTCTACGCCTCCACCAAGCACCTCGCAGGCGCCCCCAACGCCTACGCCAACTCCAACGCCTACGCCAACGCCTGCGCCGGTGTATTGCACTGACAATGCCTGCTCTGGGAATCGACAGCAATTGGCAAATGCCTCATCCATCGAGTGTCCTGGTAAGCCTGACGCTAATCATTAGCTCGGTCGTGCAGTGATGACCTATGCTGTGAGGAGCTTTGTTCGTCCTTCATTAGCTGTGCTGGGGTGCGGAAACCCAATGCAAACACTATTGGTACTGAATAACTCCTTTAACGAACTTAGGTTGTGGATCGTTAAACTGTGATGAAGCAACTTGCTGCGATCCAACGTGCACTTCGCAGTCTGTCATCTGTCCCACCAACACAGTGCCAGCTGCCAATCAGAACTCCATTAGCT
>DATNRH010000799.1 GCA_036703605.1 Candidatus Obscuribacterales bacterium
GGCCGTTATTTGCGCCAGTACCGGCAACACATCGGCGGCGGCAGCGGCCTATGCACGGCGTGGTGGTCTGCGAGCGTTTGTAGTGATTCCCGATGGCTATGTGGCCCTAGGCAAGTTGGCCCAGGCACTGCTCTACGGTGCGGATGTGTTGGCGATTGAGGGAAACTTCGACCAAGCCCTCACCCTAGTGCGCGATATAGCAGATCATTATCCCGTCACCTTGGTCAATTCTGTTAACCCCTATCGCCTGCAGGGACAAAAAACCGCTGCCTTTGAAGTGGTAGATGCCCTCGGGGATGCTCCAGACTGGCTCTGCATTCCCGTGGGGAATGCTGGCAATATCTCGGCCTACTGGATGGGGTTTTGTGAATACCGAGAGGTGGGCCGCAGTCAACGATTGCCGCGGATGATGGGCTTTCAGGCTGCCGGAGCTTCTCCGTTGGTCAGCGGTCATCCGGTTGCCCATCCTGAAACGGTAGCAACCGCCATCCGCATTGGCAATCCTGCCAGTTGGCACCATGCGGTGGCGGTGCGGGATGCTAGCCAGGGCGAGTTTAACGCCGTCACCGATGAAGAAATTCTGCACGCCTATCGCCTTTTGGCCGCGGAGGAAGGCGTCTTCTGTGAACCGGCGAGCGCCTCATCTGTCGCGGGTTTGCTCAAGGTGAAGGATCAGGTGCCGGAGGGCGCTACGGTAGTCTGCGTCCTCACAGGGAACGGGCTCAAAGACCCAGATACGGCCATTGAGCATGGCAACAACCAGGTCAAGAAAGGTCTGTCGCCTAATGTAGAGGCGGTAGCTCAGGCCATGGGCTTTTAGATTGGGTTTGAGCAGAAGACTCAGAAGGGCGATCGCTGCCTGCGGCAGGTATGGGGCGATCGCTTTTTTCCCGAGTCAATAAATCCATCGTATCGGCTAGGGCCGTAGTCAAGCTCTGGCGCGTGTTTTTGTGATCCGTTTTTTCTGCCTGCAGCGCCTGCCGTAGACCATCGGCATCGGCGATCGCCTGCTGCAGCGACTCCCGAAGCTGTTCTACGGAGAGCTCCTCAAGCTGATCTAGCTGCATGGCGGGTTGTCCTACCAATCCATCTACGGAGCGATCGCTAGAGATCTGCTGTTGTAATGTTTGCAGTTCCATACCCAGCTGATCCAGCTTTTCCTGCATCAGTCGGGCATCGGTACGACGCTGCTGAGCTTCTGCTTGGTAGAGCTTTCGCCAATTTTCGGCGCTGGCATAGGCTTGATCCCGCTCCTTATTGGCAACCTGAATCTGGTGCTGTAGGGTGCGAATTTCTGCGATCCACTGTTTAACATCTTGCGACATGGTCAAAACATGTGACGACTAAAAGGAATGAGGCTCAACGATGGCAGACGATGAACATCTAGAAAAACTCTTCTCGGCGGTTGAGGGAGCGATCGCTCCTCCGCCATGGCTCCCCAGCCAGATGGAACGAGTGGCACCGGGGCTAGCAACACTAAGACTAGCAAATTTATTCTGCTTCAGCGTCCATGGTCATACGCTTCCTCCGTAGCGGTTATGGAACACTAGCCTGCTAGCAACATATTGAGCAACATCGGCGGTGCTGGCAAGACAATAATCACCAGTAACCCTAAGGCCAGAAGCCCCAAAAAATCGCGGGAGTCATTCAGTTCCGTCACATCATTGAGCGCAGGTTGATCCACCGTCGGCATCAAAAACAGCAGAATAGCCCAGACTAGATAGCTAGATTGCACAAAGGCTAGAGCCAAGACCAAGAACCGAGCAACTTGGCCAATTAAGGCTCCAGTGCGCTGCCCAAACATGGCATGAACGATATGCCCGCCATCTAGCTGTCCAACCGGCATGAGATTGAGGGCCGTGACGATTAAGCCCAAACAGCCAGCGATCGCCACGGGATGTAAGTTCAGGGCCTGATCAGCGGTGAACGCACTACCGAGGGACAACCGGGTCAGCAGGGTTAGCAGAAAAGATGAGGTAGGAGAGAAAGAGTCAAAGGTAAAAAGGCTAGAGGTTTCCTCTAAGGGTAGCGTCTCGGAATGGGCTAGCCCCCAAATCAGCAGCGGAATAGTCATAATAAAGCCGGCTAAGGGCCCAGCAATCCCCACATCAAACAACGCCTTGCGATGGGGCACGGGTGATCGCATTTGGATGAAGGCCCCAAAGGTACCAAAGGGGAAAATGAGCGCTGGTGGAACGGGAATGAAGTAGGGATAGGTGGTCTGAATGTGATACCGCCGGGCTGCTAGATAGTGGGCTAGCTCGTGGGTACCCAGAATCGCCATAATGGACAGGGCATAGGGTAAACCTCTCCAGAGCATAGAGGCTTCCGGTGTAAACTCGCTTCCTGGGGGAAGCATCAGCCAAGCCCCAGCTAGGGTGGTGGTTAGTAAGGTTGCAACCAGCAGTCCCAAGGCCAGCAACGGACGTGACACCGGCGACGCATCATCTTTGCTGGTTGCCGCTGGATTAGCTACCAAGGCAAAAAAGGGCTTGCCCTGCATACCCTCTTGGAAAATGACTAAGAAGCGATCGCCAAACTGCGCCTCAATATTTTCTCGAATGGTCTTGTAGGCAACCTCAGGAGACGTGCGGAGCTGCCCCCGACAGATAACAGCTTGAGGTCGATATTCCACGGTCTGTAGGTAATAAACCGACCAAGAGAAGCAGTTGCGCAACTGCTTCTCTTCCTCTTGGTTAATCGGTCGAACCGTTGACTTCCCCTCTAAGGCGGGGGGGTAGGCCAGCAAGCCATCGGATGTGGATAGATCGTCGGGAGGCCGAGATGGCTTCGGTGCATCGGGCAAACGCCCCCACTGCACCAGAAACCAGTAGAGCATCGGACACACCACAAAGGGAATAATGAAAAGGGCAAAGGGCATTTGCTCATTCTCACCCTTTACCACCAGCCAAGCCATCCAAATGAACGCTGGGGCCATCATGACCGCCCAGAGTAACCAAATAGGAGTGCGGGTAATCTTGGCGACACTGCGCTTCACGACCATGTAGGTGAATAGGCTCAGTGTGAAGAAAACGAGCAGTAGAATGATCATGCCATCTGTCTCAAAGCGTCGATGAGCGGAGGAAGGGGAAACCTGCGTCAACCCTGCATTGTGGCAACGTCAACGCCCTTGAACCCAGTAGTCTACGAAATCCTCGGCTAGGTTTTAACGAGGGCTGCCGAGGATAGACGACTCTCCGATAGAGATTAATCGTCCCATTTTATGAAGGGTTCAACTCCAGCTCTAAAATCTATCCCTAAAAATATGGTAAGAAATAAATGCGGTCAGGCTCTAGTGCAATTCAGGAATCTTGCTGCATTTTGTGGCGATCGCCCATGGATAGATCGCCGAGTTCACGGTTAGGATCCTGGCCTCCATCACGTTTGGTGTTTTTTGAGTGTGCTATGCCAACATCGTCTAAATCTCCTCGTCCGGTGCTTGACTATGTTGACACCCTATTTGCATTTCCTCCAAACCGCGACACCATGGGTGGAACAGCCTATCTCATCCTAGACCAGATCGATAGCCAACCGGCCAATATTCTGGTGGATTGTCCAGCTTGGGATGCAGAACACCTATCATTTCTCCAAGCCCACGGTGGGGTTCAATGGCTTGTCATCACCCATCGCGGCGGCTTAGGCAAGGTGAAGGACATCCAAGCGGCGCTCCAGTGTCAGGTTGTCATCCAAGAACAAGAAGCCTACTTACTGCCGGACGTGGACGTAGTATCGTTTCACCATGACCTCACCTTGGGCGATCGCCTTCAGGTGTTCTGGACACCCGGCCACTCTCCGGGATCGTCCTGTGTGTATGACCCAAGGCAGGGCGGCATCTTGTTGACAGGGCGGCATCTCTTACCCGATCGGCAGGGCAATCCTGTACCCTTGCGTACCGCCAAAACCTTCCACTGGCCCCGCCAGCTTCGCAGTGTGCAAAACCTTCGCGATCGCTTCTCCAGCGACACCCTGACCTACCTATGCCCCGGAGCTAATACAGGCTTCCTGCGAGGACAGCGGGCGATCGCCGATGCCTACCGTCAGATGACCACCATCGATTTGGAGCAGGCGCAGATCGCGCCGATTTTGCTATGACCGATGTGTTGTTAACACAGGCACTTACGACAACGGCAGCAACGGACTCTCTCATGGCCACCGTGCTACGGTTTCCAACTCCAGTCTTAGAAGGTCTGGATGGGCGATCGCCTACCCTGCCAGAGCCGGTGGCGCAAACCCTCGATGCCTTGGTGACCATGGTGGCCCAACTCCAGTCTACCGACAGCGGCTGGCCCAGTGACCTGCCCCAAACCCCAGAAACCATTGCTCCCTACGTTGCGGAAGAAATTGATCGGGTCTTGGAAGCTTGGAGCCATGCGTCACCGAAGCGAACCCCCTCGATCCTAGAGGCGATCGCACCTAGTGGACTCCCCCAGCAGACCAGCCATTACATTGACGTCGATACGTGGCGATCGCGCTTGCTTTGGGCCGTGGTACGGGGTAGTGCGATCGCTATGCAATGGATGGAAGGGTTGGAGGCAAGGGTCGTGCTATCTCCAGATGCAGCACCCATCCAGGGGCAAGTGCGCCTTGTCCCCTACGGCATTCTCACCCTAGATCAGACCATCGCCTTTGATCTCACAACCCAGCAGCAGCCGTCCCCCTTGCTCGACGCCAGCGTCTTACTTCAGTCCCAGACCCCAGATACCCAAGGTTTAAATCAGACTCCTTGCTCTGTGGAAAACCTATTAGAGCTACTTCTCGATGGTTTACACGTCCTCACACCTCGTCTAAAACCCCTGCTCACTGGGCAACGAGTGGATATATTGCAGCCTGATCAGACCTGGCAACAAGGGCATATTCAACTGAAATTTGGGTTTGAGTTCATCCCCCAGCCCCCTTCACCGTCAGATACATCCGATACATCTGATACAAAAGATGGGTCTTCACAACCCCCTTCCGCCTCAGAGCAGCCTATTCCTACCCAGTGTGCCGTCCAAGAGCCTGAGCGTACGTCGTTGATCGCAGCAGTGATCGCCCACCAGCGCCAAGAAGCGATCGCTCACCGAGCTGAAGCCTGGCAAGCGATCGCGCAAATGCCAACCGTGCAATCCATTGGCGACTGGGCCTATCAAGCCTGCCAAGTCACCGAGACCCTGCGCCACCCAGCCCTCACCTACCATCCCATGCTGCTGCACCAGGCCATTCCTGTTTACCAATGGCAACGATGGCTGTTGTGGCAAATTAGCCGCAGCGCCTATCCGGTGATGCAGCTCCTAGGCGGCATATCCGCTCAAGTGCTCCAACCCGGCAGGTCTTGGCAATCGGGAACCTTACGCCTCTGGGCCGGTCTGCATCTCACCACAGAAACTCAAGATCTCCTCCTCGATCTCACCACCGGCCAAGCCCAAGACCAACCGCACACCGCTATCCATCCAGACGCGATCGCTCGTCCTTGCTGCCTAGGCTGGAATGCAGAACTCCTATCCATAGAATCTCTGCAAAAAGCTGTTTTGGAACAGTGCTACCACACGCCCTTGCTCGACCAACTGCGATCGCCCCTCCCCGTCGATCTATGGGTAGCCGAGAGCGATCGCCCTACCACGGCAACCTTGCAACTAGACCTACAGCTTGAATTTTGGGATATTCCTCTGCGCTAGTGCCTGCATCTAGCGATTGCTAAGAAGCTACATCAGTCCAGGATCCACGCCAGAGACCACGCTGGCTGAGTGAAGTCCTTCACGCAGTGTCTCCCATCGGGAGAAAGCCATAACCCAACTAGCGTTGCCTTCGACTTGTCCCAGTCAACGCTACTACCGCAGCAGACTGGGACAAGTGCAACCCAGCTCAAAATCGGCCCCACATGATAATGGGGGCGCGAACGATCGCAACCCCCAGAACAATTAGAAAATCAGAAAATCACGCTAGACTAACTCGAATCAGATTGAAACGTAATCCGTAAACCGTGTCTAGAGAAGAAATAATGAGGTGTACATGAACCCACAACAGGCTCTCATGCTGGACAGATCGAGTCTCTTTAGGAGGCTAGTGAGCTTTAAGTCAGGAATAGACCTCGACTAAACCAATCGCTATCTACTAATGACCGCTGTAGTGTTGATCTGTCACGTACAAGTAGAGTGCTGCGTTGAACTAGAACAGGAGGCACAGGTTCTAACTCCGGGGGGATAAAGGAATCAACTTGAAGAGAAGATTGATTGCCTTGTGCCTTGATCTAAAAGTATCACGTCTTTTTCAGCGTAGGTG
>DATNRH010000800.1 GCA_036703605.1 Candidatus Obscuribacterales bacterium
CATCTCACCATTCAGCGGCAGCGGCAGCAGCTCTGTGAACAAAACACTCGCCTGCAGCAGGAAATTGAAACGCGGCAGCAAACGGAGGAAATTCTCTATCAATCTCGGGCGCTGCTGGCAAGTGTGTTGAATAGTTCCCTAGACGGCGTTGGCGCGGCTCAGTCGGTACGCGATCGCCTAGGGGAAATTGCTGATTTTCGCTGCTTGGTGGTCAATCCCGTAGCGGCGCGGCTGGTGGGAAAGCGGCGCGAGGATCTTACTGGGAAGTTACTGCTGCGATCGCTGTTGGATAAGGTCGATAATGCTTTGTTTCCGTCCCTGGTTCATGTGGTAGAAACTGGACAGGTGCTAGAGCGCGAACTCCATCACGTTTATGAGGGCATTGAAACCTGGTTCCAATTGGTATCCGTGAAGCTTGGAGATGGCTTTGCCGTCACCTTTCGAGATATCACCCGTCAAAAGCAATCGGAAATGGAATTGCAGATGGCGAACCTAGAGCTGCAGCGCTTGGCGAATCTAGATGGTCTAACCCAGTTGGCTAACCGCCGCCGATTTGATGCTTACCTGGATCAAGAATGGCGACGGCTGCGACGGGAGCAACTGCCGCTATCGTTGATTGTCTGCGATGTAGACTACTTCAAATCCTACAACGATCGCTATGGGCACCAAGCGGGCGACGATTGTCTGAAGCGAATTGCCCAAGCCTTAACCGCGACAATTCGCCGACCAGCGGATTTAGTCGCCCGCTACGGAGGCGAAGAGTTGGCGATTATTCTCCCCAATACCAGTGAAGTGGGTGCCATCCATGTGGCCCAGCAAGTGTCAGTGGCGATCGCTCAGTTGCAAATTCCCCATGCCGATTCCAGCATCAGCGCCCATGTAACTGCCAGCATGGGCATTGCCAGCTTCATTCCTTCCGAGGAGCGATCGCCCCACAGTCTCTTCGCGGCGGCAGATCAGGCCCTTTATGCGGCGAAGCAGCAGGGACGCGATCGCTATTGTCTGGCGTCCCAAACCTAGGGCGATCGCGGGATAGTATCAGCCGCGTTCCTGAACAACGTTGTTTTAGGAAGCAGGTTATTCTAATCAGGAGATTTTGTATGCCATCACCCGTTTCCCTCGACCACCAGGCCTTTCGTGCGCGGCAGACAACCATCGAACTGGATGGCATCGTGGACGGTTCAGTACGGGTTGCCTATACCGATTTGGGGGAAGGAGAACCGCTGCTGCTGCTGCACGGCATTCCCACATGGTCATACCTCTACAACGATGTTATTCCTCACCTAGCCAAGCATTATAGGGTGATCGCTCCTGACTTTTTAGGTCATGGTTGGTCAGATCGACGCGATCGCTTTGATCGATCCCTAATCACCCAAGCCCAGATGATTCGCCGTTTCCTAGATGCCCTCGGTCTTGGCCGAGTGAATCTTGTGGGCCATGATACAGGTGGAGGCGTCGGTCTGATCTTAGCGATCGAATCTCCTGAACGCATCGATCGCTTGATTTTATCTAATATTGTTGCCTACGACTCTTGGCCCATCGACGATATGTTGATGCTGGGGCATCCGATGTGGAAACATAAATCGAATCAAGCCATTGTAGACTATCTGGTCAGTGGCTTGGCAGACGGTATTTCTCGCCCTGAACGGTTGACGCCGGAGTTTCAAGCTGGGATTGTCGCCCCCTATGCCGACGATGAAGGTAAGGTAAGCTTAATTCGCAATGCCTCAGCCTTGAATACCAACCACACCATGGCCTTGGTAGACCGACACTCTATGATTGCTGCACCCACCCTGTTGCTCTGGGGTGTGGATGATCCTTGGCAGCGCATTGAAGACGGAGAACGGCTAGCCCAAGAGATTCCCAACGCCACCTTGGTGCGGGTCAATCAGGCATCCCACTGGATTCCTCAAGATGCCCCCGAAGAATTTGTCCAGGGCATCCATAACTTTTTACAGGCAACCCCAGTGGCTTAGGAGGTTGGCGTCCCACAGGCTATATTCTTGTGCCAAGGAGGACATGGGATTATATCCATTACGGAAGCTAGGCTTTTCTTTTCTAGTGAATATATTAGCCTGTAAATACCGTATTTGCTCCATTTTGAGCTCATCTTGAAATCATCATGGTGCGATAAAATAATCCGCAGACTCCATCACAACTCCGCCATCTATCCTCTCTTCTGCTTGATATGCACCACCACAATTGTGCCGCGAATCAGATCACCCTGCACTGGCGATGCACGGGTGGTCTAACGTCACCATCGTCTCGATCTATCCCCATGACGGATGACAAACCAACATCTCTCTCAGCCCTCGCGCTAAGGTAGAAAGTGTTTGCTCTTTACTAGATATCACTATGCTCCTGCACCTTAGCACCTGGCCCGAGATTGACGACTACCTGACCCGCTCCCAGGGTTTAATTCTACCCATTGGCTCCACGGAGCAGCATGGGCCGACTGGATTGATTGGTACCGATGCAATTTGTGCTGAAGCGATCGCCCATGGGGTGGGTGATGCAACTCAGGCATTGGTAGGTCCGACGATTAACGTGGGCATGGCGCTGCACCATACGGCATTTCCTGGCAGCATTAGCCTGCGTCCTAGTACCTTGATCTTGGTGATTCGTGACTATTTGGTGAGCTTGACGAAGGCGGGGTTTCGCCAATTCTTTTTCATTAACGGTCACGGCGGTAATGTGGCCACGCTGAAGGCGGCCTTTGCAGAAAGCTATGCGGTGTTGAGCGATTTGCCTATTCCAGGAGGCGATCGCGTTCAGTGTCAGGTAGCCAATTGGTATATGTGTGGTTCGGTGTATCGGTTGGCTAAGGAACTTTACGGTAACGAAGAAGGTTCCCATGCTACGCCCAGTGAAGTGGCGCTAACTCAGTATGTTTATCCAGATTCGATCAAAACAACTTATCTTGATCCAAACGTTTCTTCGGGCTATCCTATCTACAGCGCTGCGGAGTTTCGCCGTCGTTATCCAGATGGACGCATGGGATCGAATCCGGCTCTGGCTACCCCCGATCATGGGCGTCAGCTCTATGAGCTAGCGGTGAAAGACTTGAGTCGGCAATATCTGGAATTCTTAACGTCTGCCTAGAAACTCACCGATGTGTTCGTCCGTCTCCACTGCCTAGGGATACCTACGGAATTCACCTGTGTCATGATGCTGAATTTCAGAGACGTATCTTGTATCCTAGGACATCATCTGAGTTGCGTGGAGATCAAGAAAGACTATGGGGCGGATGAAAAACCTTGTTGTAGGCTGCGGTGTGGCGGTGCTTTGCATTCTTAGTGTTCCAGCGATCGCTCAAGAGGTATGCCTGGCCCAAACCTATGGGCAATCGAGCAATGCTCGCCGCTATGGCACCGATGGCACCGATGGATTTCGTGGACGGGAGGGGCGATCGGGGCAGGATGGCCAAAGTCGTACCCTGGTGTTAGATGGCAGTCCGGTCAACCTCAACCTATCGGGTACCGATGGCGGTGATGGGGATGATGGCGGCAATGGGCGATCGGCCTTTTGCGGTTGGCAACCCCGCGATCGCCGTGATGTGCGGGCAGCCAATGGTGGACAGGGCGGTGATGGTGGCAATGGCGGCAATGGCGGCAATGGCGGATCGGTAACGGTGTACTATACGGATCCGGCCCAGTTGCGCTCGCTCTCGGTAATTGCAGCAGGGGGGCGCGCCGGGCGAGGCGGCCGACCGGGCTATGGGGCAGCGGGCTGTCGCTGTGAGCGCTCCTACTGGGAGGAAGAGGTTTGCACAGGCACGCCAGGCAGTGCGAATCGCAGTTGTCGAACGGAGCGCTATCGCTGTTGGGATGGTGCCGATGGTCGCAACGGGCAATCGGGCCGTAATGGCCAGCCAGGGCAGTTGGGACGGTTGACACTGGTGCAGCAGGCGGAACCGTTGGCACCGGATAATCCCACCATCACCTTCAGCCTGTCTCGCTTCCAGCAACAGCCGGTCTCTCTCTCTCGCAATATTTGGGCAACTCGACGGGGAGCCTCGACGCTGCTGGCCAGTGGATCGATCGTGGCCGATGAGTATCGCGAGTTTATGGAACGAGCGGAGCAAACGGTGCAGCTCAACTGGGCGGCGGAGCGATCGCTCTCGGAGGTGGCCAACGAGTCGCTGGGTCTGGAGCTATTGGAGAATCAATCGGTGCGGGTGACGGTGCCGGAAGATGTGTGGCTAGTCGGCGATCTGCAGTATGAGGAATCGGTGGCAACCTATACGGTGTCGGAACTGGTGCTGCGCAGTGAAGCAACCCAGCTCGCGGTGGGTGAGTTCTCAGGCAGTGGTGCAGATCTACAGTTGAGTGTGGTGGATCTGGCGGACAAATCTGATGTGGTAGCAACGCAGTTTGAGCTACGCTACCGCTCAACGGAGGATCGGTTTGGCGATCGCGGCCGCTTTGGCACGCGCTATGAGGGAGAGGTTCCAGCCGAGTGGGTCACCCAAAATTTCAACCGCTTTTCCATTGATCTAGGACAGTTGCCCATCGATGCTCGCTATCGCCAGTCGGGGGTACGGGTGGAGATTGAGCTAAAGGCGATTCGTTCCCTCGGGGGGCGATCGGCAGAACAAACCATGACTTGGCGCGGCTCGATCTAGGACTCTTTGGCAGCAATCTAGCTCCCCTGGGCAGTTTAGATCATTAGAACGAGGGGCCTAGGCCCCTCGT
>DATNRH010000801.1 GCA_036703605.1 Candidatus Obscuribacterales bacterium
TACGGTTTTGGCGATCGCCTCAGTGACGCCCCCAGCAATTTTGTGTGACCTTCATAGAGAAGTCCCGTGACGGTGAGCAAGACTAAGGGTGACCGCATCCCGGTAATTCTGTGACCTAGATCACCCTTTTGCTCTCCGATCGATGGGCAGACCGTGAGAGCATAGGAACGTTCGATCGCTGTAGAGGTTAAGTCCTTGGTCACCATTCGCTGTCGGGATGCTGTATTTCCGTCCATTCAAGCCATTTTCTTTGACAAAGACGGCACCTTAGCCGACTCCGCTAACTTTTTGCGAGAGCTGGCCCAGCGGCGATCGCGTCTGATTGATGCCCAAATTCCGGGCGTGCAAGAACCAATGTTGATGGCGTTTGGTGTGGAGGGCGATCGCTTGGATCCCAGCGGACTGATGGCCCTTGGCACACGCTACGACAATGAAATTGCGGCGGCGGCCTACGTTGCCGAAACAGGACGGGGGTGGATCGAATCCCTCACCTTGGTGCAGGCTAGCTTTCGAGAAGCCGACCAAACCCTACCCCGCAAAGCCGACCACACGCCCCCCTTTGCCGGCATGGTGCCCCTGCTCCAGCGTCTACAGCAGTCTGGCGTGACCCTCGGCGTCCTCTCCGCCGACAGTCCTGCCTTGGTAGACGATTTCCTAAAACGCTACGACCTAGAGGAGTACATGGCGATCGCCCTTGGTAGCACCGAGCAACTCCGTAAGCCTCAAGCGGAGTTTTACCATAGCGCCTGTGAACACCTCGGCGTTGATCCAGCCGCAACCCTGGTGGTGGGCGACTCTCAATCCGATATTCTCATGGCCAAGTATGGAGGAGCTGCAGGCTGTATTGGAGTGACTTGGGGCGGAGCGAGTCCGTTCCAGTTGGCTAGCGCCACGGTATGCATTGACCATGGCGATCAGATCGACGTGTTGGCCACCTAGCCCGAACGATACAATTCGATACAATGAAACTATCCCCATCATGGCAAGGCGTTCAACCAAGAGCATTGCTGAATCGATAGATGATTTGCCCTCATCCCCAACCCTTCTCCCTAGGGAGAAGGGAGCTAGACTTCTTGTCCGCTCTCCCTAGGGCAGATTGAGCAATTCATACTTATATTCAGCAACACTACTGTAGACTCAGCCACGTCATGCAAGTCGTAGCCTGGGCACCATAATCAATCCCCAGCAACGTTTCGCCTCCTAGCTTGATACCTTACCTTATTGAAGAGAATAGCCCTGTGACAACCACCATTTCGCCAACCCTAGCTTTCCCTAATCTTACCTGGCAGTGGCGCGACCATACCATTTGCTATACCGTCATGGGCAGTGGTCAACCCCTCGTGCTCATCCATGGCTTTGGTGCTTCCATTGGCCACTGGCGTAAGAATATTCCTGTTCTGGCAGAGGCGGGCTATCAGGTGTTTGCTATCGATCTACTGGGATTTGGCAAGTCTGCTAAGCCTGACCTGGCCTATAGCCTGGATCTTTGGCACGACCTTCTGAGCGACTTTTGGACAGAGCATATCCAGCGTCCGGCAGTTTGGGTAGGCAATTCCATCGGCGGGCTGCTGGCGATGATGATGTTGGCACAGCGGCCCCAGATGGCAATGGGTGGTGTCTTACTCAACTGTGCTGGAGGGCTCAACCATCGCCCAGATGAACTAAATCTACCGCTGCGGATGGTGATGGGGACATTCACAAAACTGGTGAGTTCTCCCGCTCTTGGGCCCCTGTTGTTCAACCAAGTACGGCGGCGATCGCGCATTCGTGGCACCCTTAAGCAGGTCTATTGCGATCCCACAGCGGTGACCGACGACCTAATTGATATCCTCTACGAACCCTCCTGCGACCCCGGTGCCCAGAAAGTATTCGCCTCTATTTTGACTGCCCCAGCTGGCCCCCGCCCCAGCGACCTGCTGCCCCAGATTCAGCAACCCCTCCTGGTTCTTTGGGGAGAAGCCGATCCCTGGACGCCCATTGCGGGATCCAAACTTTACCAAGACCTCGCTGCTCAGCGTGAGACCGGAGCTACTCCTTCAGTCACCTTTCAAGCGATCGCCAAGACGGGACACTGCCCCCATGATGAACGCCCAGAGGAGGTCAACAGCGCGATTCTAGACTGGCTCACGGCCTTGGCTTGGGTGTAGCTGGTTGTGAGATCAGTCCCACAAGCTGATCTGCGTCACACGAAAAGCAACGTAATATCACGGAGCATCTAGAGATACATCACGACACTGAAGAGCGATCGCCCTAATAATACAGACATGTTCAGCAACATGAACAACTCATCTGTTGGACGTTCCTGACTCGTCACTGTTTCTTACCATCAGGTGTGACTACATTTTATTCGTGAATTATGCTCCTACGACCGTGCCCTGTGCGCGGTTTTTTTTTGAGCGATCGGCTTCAGCGCGTTGAAGGATTTCACAAATTTCGGTTCAGCCGTCCCAAAGTTGCGATACGGGTTTGGTGCGTCCGGCTAGGGCATCTTGCCAACCACGATAAATGCCTTCGCGGATTTCTGCGATCGGGGTATCGTCCGGGTCATCTTCAGGTTCAGTGATGAGTACAATCACGCGAACTCGGCTGCTAATGCCAAGCGTTAGTGGCTCATCGAGGGTAAGTTGCCCATTTTCTGAGAGGGTAGCTGTAGTTTCAATGGCTTTCATGGTTCAGATTCCTTTGATTTAAAGGACGGATTTGTTCAAGTTGTTGAAGTTCGTGTTGGATTTCAGCTTCGATTTCAGCCGGGTGATCGAAGTAGTAGGTCATGGCGGCGTGGGCTTCGGCGGGAAGAAGGTAGGGGTGTTGGTGGCAGATTTCATCAACAGACCAGCCGTGGGTGAGGTAGTCCATGACGATTTGGGTAACGCGGATGCGGGGGAGGCGTTTGAGATGGGCTGGTTGATTGGTGGAAGTTTCGAGGTGGGGATAGGGGGTCGTTAGCATGGTTTAGACTCCTTGGTTTGGTGTTTGTGGAAGGTAATAGTGCTGACGAAGGCGATTAAGCTCCTGGCAGTTGGTTTTGATTGCGATCGTAGATCTCATAAAGCCGCTTGACGACTTCGATTGGGATGCCTGCGACTGGAATTAAAATTTTGGCAGCTTCAACTCCACCTGCAAATAGGATGCTGAAACTATCTTTCCAGCGCTGCCAGTTTTGGGGATTCTTTTGGGGCATGGTGGCAAAGCCGTGGAGCAGAATTTCAAAGATTTCTGCATCAGGTTTATGGGGGTATGTTTGCCGTAGTTTTGTGAGGACTTGGGTAAGCTGTTGGGTCGCTTCGGTTGAGTGATTATTTTCGATGTAGGTATCAACTTGCTCAAAGATTTGGACTTTGTGGGCGTTTGGAAAGGCGTTGTCGTATTTTCCTGGCATGGGCGAAATTCTCTGATTTAAATTCAAAACGTTCAGGATTTTGTGGTTATTTTAAGAGTCGAATGAAGCCTGCTTGTTCAAAGTGATGGTCGGTGGTGAGGGCTTGTTGGATGTTGTGTTGCTGCATCATGATGAAGGAACTGCAATCGACGAGTGACCAGGGTTTGTCGGGGCGGTTTTGGCAAAGTTCCCAAGCGGCTTGGTCTGTGGATGGATCAATGTGGATACGAGTAATGTAGGGATTTTGGCGAACAATATTGATGTGGTTAAAGATGCGATCGCGTGGTAGACGGTGGGGGCTATTGAGGAGTGCAACAAGTTCGGCGATGACGTAGTTGGTGGTGATAATTTCAGTGCGGCTGGCGATCGCAGTGCGGAAATGCTCGGCAGCAATTGGATAATGGGTTTCGGTGGGGATGAAAACGCTCGCCCAACCAGAGGTATCAATGAAGAGATTATTCGGCATTGCGGAGTTCTTGGTAGAGGGCTTCGCCAAGGTATTGGTCGTGGTTTTCCGCGAGGTCGGTAGTACCGAGTTCTAGAGTACCGATGAGGGAGAGGAGTTGATCGGTGTCGGCGGTTGTGATTGCGGGTTGGAGGTATTGCTTAAGAGCTTGAATGATCAATTGTTCAGGGGTGGTTTGGTTTTGGGCGGCTTGATGGACTAGGGCTTGCTGAAGGGCGTCAGGGAGGGCGATTGTGATTTGCATGGTGAGGGTCTCCGTTTGTTTGGTTTGAGTGTAGCGGATGGATCGTAGGGGTTAGGGGGGTGGGTCTTTGGGTGGAGATTCGTGATAGTTTTGAACGTTTTCAAAGATTTTGACTTCGATGGCGTTGGGGAATTGGTTAATTGTGGAAGGGCTACTGCCACTTTGGCTGGCGGAGTTGTCGCCCTGCTGGGCTGCTAAGTGGGCTTGCCAGATCTCGTAGTTGTAGAACTTACAGCGGTTTTGGATAGAAGCGATCGCTTGAAGAACATAAGTGTCATCCGAACCGGACAGCATTTCTGAGAATTTGGGCAAAATACAAGCAATTGTATCTTGCCTTTCAATTTCTTCAATGATACTAATCAAGTAGAAATCAGGAATCGTGTTCTCTTTCCACACTTGAGCAAGTGCCAAAAGAGCTTTCTCGGAAGCAATTTTCCCTAAAGCTGCTGCTGCTTGATAAGCAACACCAGAATGATCGTCCTTAAGAGAATTTATTAATCTATCGACCGCCTTTTCAGACTTCATTCTCCCAAGCGACTCCGCTGCTATCTGCCGTACAGACTCGTCTTCATCCTTTAGCATTTTAACTAAGTCAGGAAC
>DATNRH010000802.1 GCA_036703605.1 Candidatus Obscuribacterales bacterium
TGGACAGATGATACTGCCCTTGCCCTCGCATTAAGTGATGCAATCCTGCGTTCGCATCCCCATATGTTTGATCCCATCCTATGCGCCGAGAACTTCGTAGCATGGGCAGACACTGGAAGGTTTGGAACAAGGAACCACTGCTTCGACATTGGTTATACGACAGCTATAGCCATTCAATCCTACAAGTACGGCAAGGAAGGCAACGTCTACACCGGCCTAACTGGCAAAGAGTTTGCAGGTAACGGAGGCATCATGAGGATGGCCCCCGCTATCATTGCGTCTAACACTCAGGCTGAGGCTGGTGCTCTTGCCGTGCAGCAATCCCTACTCACCCACGCTGCACCTGAGGCTATCATGTATACGGTGGCCTTGGCTGAGGAACTGTGGTGGGGCAAGTCAATGGCTAAGTACGATCATCTTAAGCTGCCTAAGGACACCCCTCGTAGTGAGGTCATGTCAGGTGGCTATGTGAAAGAGACATACCAGTGTGCGTGGTGGGCTATCCACAACACTTGCTCTTTCGAGGCGGCACTGATACTAGCCGTGAACAGAGGACACGACTCCGACACTGTTGGCGCTGTTACAGGGCAGTTAGCTGGCAGAATATACGGCAAGTCCAGCATCCCTGAGCGTTGGCTCAAACAACTACACCAGCGTGAGCACATCGAAGACACTGCAACGAGATTGCTTAAGCACAGATAATAATAGGGGTGACAATGAAATTCAGAGTACGAGTTGAGTTCGAGGATGGTGACGTTGAGTTTCTTAACGTGAACAAGAGTAGTTCATCAGAGGCTATCCTGTATGCTATCAAACATATCCATCGACCAGACATTGACAAGGTGCAGACCCTGCCAGTGGATAGCTTTTGGTGGAACAGTGGAGGACACCATGAAGATCAGAACGCATTTCTCGGAGGAGTTGCCTGAGGACGCATTGCCTGAGGGTGATCGGCCTCGCTATGTGCAAGTGTGCACCTACGCAGATGGGTCAGAGTATTTCAGATACAACCCGCCTCAGGTCTATGTTGATGCAGGCATCGTCCCTCGGGAGGTGCTGGCTGGTGATGAGCTAGAAGCGTACCGTCAGGCTGATGAGTACAACAGGCTGATCGATGAGTTCCGTTTCGGTACTGAGCGTGTGAAGGTGGCTGAGAAAGATGCCACCCTCACTGCTCTCTACGAGGACTACATCGAGTCGGCTGACTTCAAGAAGGTGAAGGCTGACACCAAACGTCAGTATCACTACTTCCTTAAGACCATGCTTGAGACACCCGACAAGAAGGGTGAGCGTCTAGGTGATAGGCTGTATGAGTCAGTCACTAGCCCTGATGCGAAGCATGCCTACGACCAGTGGGCTGAGCGGGGTACTCACTTCGCCAACCACGTGATCACCTGTGCCTCACGCTTGTATCGCTATGGCATGAGCATGGGCTACGTGCACCACAATCCCTTCGGTCTGGTCAAGCGCAAGGGAACCAAGCCTCGCCGTACCAAGTGGAACAGGGAGCAGTTGACTGCCTTCCTCGACACTGCCTACTCAGACTTCGGGTGGCGCAACGTGGGGCTCATTGCACAGATGGCATACGAGTGGGGCCAGCGACTAGGCGACATGCGTATGCTGCAGTGGGATGGCACTGACGAACTCGGTCAGAAGTTTGGTATAGATTGGGACAACCAGACTGTGACCATCATCCAGAGCAAGCGAAGCAACACTGAGTCTGAGTCCATCGTGGCCCAGCCCATCAGTGATGAACTCTTTGCCATGCTCAAAGAGCAGCATGAACTGTTCGACTTCCAGCCTTACGTGGCTCCCTATGTAGGTAAGCGTTCCACCAAGCTGCGTACCGATGGGAACTATGGGCCTTACACACTGGAACTGTTGAGCAAGACTGCTCGCCGTATCATGGACAAGGCAGGTCTGCCTAAGGAACTGCGCCTGTCTGATCTGCGCCGCACTGCAGTGACTGAACTGGTGGACGGTGGAGCCACGGACAGTGAGGTTATGGC
>DATNRH010000803.1 GCA_036703605.1 Candidatus Obscuribacterales bacterium
CTCAGCCCGAGAGGAGTGGTAGTGGCGCAACACCCAAGCGTTGAACGCGCAAACAAGTATTGCCGTGACGTTGTTGGCGGGTCGATACCTGCCTGCAAATGGATTCGCCTTGCCTGCCAGCGCCACCTTGACGATTTAGCCAAGTCTAAGCGCTCTGAGGTTTACCCGTATTACTTCGATCACCAAGCCGCCGAGCGGGCCTGCAAGTTTATTCAGGCATTTCCGCATACCAAGGGCAAGTGGGCGGCCAAGGGTGACAGTCTGATCCTTGAGCCATGGCAGCTATTCTTTATCTGCTCACTGTTTGGCTGGAAGCGAACCAAGGACAAGATGCGGCGGTTTCGTCGTGCTGAACTATGGGTGCCACGAAAGAACGGCAAGTCAATACTGGCGGCGGGTATCGGCCTATACATGCTGGCGGCTGATGGCGAGTATGGGGCAGAGGTTTACTCTGGCGCGACCACAGAGAAGCAGGCCTGGGAGGTATTCAGGCCCGCAAAGATCATGGCTAACCGCGTCGGTGACTTCAAATCCTACTTTGGCGTGGAGGTTAACGCCTCAAACATATCAATTCTGGAGAACGGCAGCCGGTTTGAGCCGGTTATTGGTAAGCCAGGGGATGGTTCAAGCCCGCATTGCGCCATCATTGATGAGTATCACGAGCACCAAACAGACGAATTGTTAGACACAATGGAGACCGGCATGGGTGCGCGGGAGCAGCCTTTGCTGCTTATGATCACCACAGCCGGGGATAATCTGGCTGGCCCCTGCTACCAGATGCAGCTTGACGCCCAGAAAATGCTTGAGGGCATCTATGAGGACGACCAAACCCTAGCCCTGATCTACACGGTTGACGCTGATGACGACTGGACAAGTATCGATACCATCAGAAAGGCCAACCCGAACTATGGCGTATCGGTCAATGATGACTTCTTGGAAGCCAAGCTAGCTGAGGCAAAGAACAATAGCCGCAAACAATCTACCTTTCAGACCAAGCACCTAAATATATGGGTTGGCTCACGGGAAGCATACTTCAACGTGCAGCGGTGGCGCGACTCAACTGATGAGACACTGAAGCTGGAAGACTTCCGGGGCAAGCGGTGCTATATGGGG
>DATNRH010000804.1 GCA_036703605.1 Candidatus Obscuribacterales bacterium
TGAAGTGAAGCTAACTGGCATTCTCAACACCTCTGCTATTGCACCAGGAGAAGAACCAGCCTACGGCGCGTTGCTTGCACCCCAGTTAGTTGGCCATGTTCATCAACATTTCTTTAGCCTGCGCTTAGATATGATGGTAGACGGTCTATCGAATACAGTGCGAGAGGTGAATACCGAAGCACTACCCTTGGGCCCAGACAATCCCCATGGCAATGCTTGCCAGGTGACAGCAACGGTACTGAAGACAGAGCAGGAAGCCCAGCGCACCATCGATCCCTTCAAAGCACGCTATTGGAAGATAGAGAATCCCCACGTTAGTAATTGGGTCGGTAAGCCAGTCGCCTACAAGCTGATGCCTGGAGATACAGTATTGCCCTTTGCCCATCCGGAATCGAGCATCATGCAGCGGGCCGGATTCATGGCCAATACCCTATGGGTGACGCCCTATGATCCATCAGAGCGCTGTTCCGCAGGTATGTATCCTAATCAACATCCTGGTGGAGAAGGGCTACCGAAGTGGACACAGGCCAATCGATCTATCGAAGATACAGATGTTGTGGTATGGTACACGTTTGGTCAACACCATATTCCCCGTCCCGAAGATTGGCCAGTGATGCCGGTATCCTATGCAGGATTTATGCTTAAGCCTCAGGGGTTCTTTGATGCTAGTCCTGCCATGGATATACCGCCGTCGGCTCCTAAGCATCACTGTTGTTCGGATTAAAGTGAAGGAGCCGCAATACCCCATAGGCAAAGTTTGGAGATCGTGAATGATGTAATATCAGATTCGGTTGAAGAGTCATAGCTGGGACATCTTGCCTTCAAGCCCCTGCTTCGCCGCCCCCTGGGGCAAGGGGGCGACAAACATCCAGGCCACTACCAAGCTATCAGTGGCGCATCTAACCAGATTTGATAGGAATAGACATGCGACCTTCATGCTTAACTCAATAACCTGTCGGGTTGTGTGTGGTACAACCCGACAGGCTCTGAATCGTTGATCAATTGTTTAAGCTACCGCAGAGCATCCAAGTCCCTATGGCAAGGCAATGATCGTTACGCTTTACATCGGATCATGGCGAGTATAACAGTGATTAGGCAAGATACTAGGATCATCGTTCAATAATTGGTCTAGCTGTTCCAGTGCCTTCTCAGTCTGAGAGCCAAATTGACCATCTACCTCTCCAGCATAGATACCTTTATGCTTGAGGTAAGACTGGAGCGTTTGAACAGACTCTTGGGTACAATTCTCCTGTTTTACATAGGAAAGAACTTGCTGAATAGAGCAGCGCATCTGATCAACAGAGTCTTTCAGTCCTTTAACTAAGTTTTCCATCTCAGAAAAATTCCTCATCTTTCTGAGCAGGGCAGTTTGCTGCTGGTCAATAAAGCTGCTATCAATGAGATTCAGCTTGTGCGCAACAACATGATCCACTTCATCAATCCAGAAGCTCAGCAGGGAGTCTTGTGTGGCCTCATCAAGAATTGCTTCAAGTTGTTCTGCTTGCGGTTCGGTTAAAACATCTAGCAATGAGAGAGTGAAATATTCGATTATTTTAGAACGAAGGTCTAACGATTTTGCTCGGAAGCGTTCTAAAGAATCCGGACATTGGTTGTCTGTAAGCGTTCCCATTATTCGTGACTCACTCCAATCTAGTACGAACGTCTATGGATAGCAATGTAAATGTAAGTGTTCTACCGTACATTACTCTCGTGATCAGTTATCCCTGAGACTGCTCAAGACGATGAAAAAGCAGGCGTAACTTTTTCTTTGCCCGCGACAGCTTTTTGCGTAAGGCAACATCATTGACGGGTTGACAATACTTGGCACTCCACTGTTCAGCAATGTCCTGCCACGATAGCCGATCCAACGTTCTCAAGCAAAGCAGTTCAAAGGCTTCTGGCTCTTCTCGGGCAAAGATGGCGATCGTTTCCCGTAGATCCTGTAACTCTTCTTGCCAGATGAGTTGTCCCATCGGTTCATCACCACCACTGACAATATCAGATAGGATAGCTGGATCCGTTGGGATACCTTTTTTGGATCGACTATGCTCTCGGATAATGTTGAACGAGGTTTTTTTAAGCCATGCATGGGGGTTTGTAATGGCTTTTCCTGCTTTAAGGGCAGCAAGGCCTCGTTGGTAGGCTTCATGAAGAACGTCATGGGGCTCCATCCGCCAGTGAAGCTGATATTGTCGTAACGCCCGCTTGATAAATGAAAAAATAGTGTAAGCATAGGGGTTATCCTTACCTAAGATTTCATGGAGTGCTTTGTCGAGAATCGTGTTATCTAACCAGTCGCTAGGTGGTCGAGGGCAAGTTGGATCTGTCATCGGTAGTTCCCACTGATGTGTTGCGACGCAAGAATACTGACACTTAGTAGAGTTAAATCGTTTGGGTGAGGTACCTCCTCCACGTATGATTGGGGTCTCTAAGATATTAGTGACATCAGGTGAGTATTTGTGACCAAGCCTTGAAAAAACGGTTGGGACATCCTGCCTTGGATCTCCCACTTCGCTGCCTCCTTGGTCAGAAGTCTACAGGTATCCAGGTACTGCCATAGCCTTGAATGAGTAGCGCGCATCCAGTCAGACTTGATATGACAGTTTACGATTCTTCATGCGGGGCGATCGCTCCCTGTCCCTCCCCCAGGTCATCAACTCCCTACCCAATATCATCGACTGGGCAATCAGGAATCCTAAACCATTAACTGGAGAGCGATCGCTCTTTGTAAAAAATAGCTACCAGGCGGCTCTACCTAGTATGCCAGTTTTAGAAATGGCAGGATTTAGGCAGGTGATTGTATCAGTTGATGTTAGAACTTGGATGTCACTTGGAAAAGTGTCATAGGATACGTTTCATACCCATCGAAAATAGGGTCACCATTGCATCATCCCTAATGATTGTTCCAAACGGCATGTTAGGGCTGTGATGCAGGTTACGTCGAACCCATCACACTCGCATCTCTTCAAAGGTTGACCCCCATGATGCCAGAAAAGTTTCGTCAACAGTTACGTCAAGAAGCGATCGCTTGGCGTGAGGAAGGTTTGATTCCGCCTTCACTCTATGATCACCTCAGCGATCGCTACCAGTTTGATCAAATCGACAGCACGGCCCGTAACAAATTCGTCATGATCTTGCTCGGGCTGGGCAGCGTGTTAATTGCCCTCGCCGTGATCACCTTTATTGCCGCCAACTGGCAAGAATGGTCACGTCTCTCCAAAGTGCTGCTACTCGTGAGTTTATTCATCGGTATCAACAGCGGCGGCTTTTATCTATGGCGGGGAGCCGGCCAGCGCTGGCAAGCTCGCTTAGGACAGGCGCTATTGCTGTTAGGTGCATTACTGATTGGCCCTAGCCTCGCCCTGTTCTCCCAGATGTTCCACCAAACGGGCAGTGTGCAAATCCTGTTTTTAGTTTGGGGACTGGCTGTGCTGGTCATGGCCTACAGCCTATGCCTGCCGATGCTGGGTATTGTATCCATCATCTTGGTATCGATGGGCTATTTCTGGTACTATCCAGACCCTGGTGTCCATGGTCTATGGTTAAGTCTGTTAGCCTATTTCCCACTAATCGCGATCGCTCTCTTCTTTCCCCTAGCGCGATGGAGTCGATCGGCGTGGCTTTTGAGATTAGTTGTTCTCTTTACGGTGTTCGCTCTGCAGTTTAAATTGCTGCAATTCGTCAACACATTAAATAACTTCAATCATAGCTGGACATTGCTAGGGGCGATCGCTGCGAGCTGCCTGATTCCGTTTCTGCTCTGGGGCTCTCGTGCTCTAGGTTCTATCTTCGCAGAAGAAGACGATGTTGCCCTATCAAGTTCCAGGCTAGCCGTTGTTTATGTCAGCTTCTTTAGCTTTCTCTTCTCCTTTAACTACTGGTGGCGAAATCCAGTATCCTTGGCAACGGAAACAGAGACAACCTCTGCAATGGTCAATGGATTGGTGTTAGTTCTTCTTTTCAGTGCGATCGCTCTTGCTCTATGGTGGCGCTTGGGTACCCTACACGGTTCGATCTGGCGACTTACCCTATCCGACACCTCTTTTGCAGCAGTCTTGCTAATCATTGCTGGCCTGCTTTGGGCACACTGGACCTTCGGCCCCCTATGGGTGGTAGGAACGCTGATTTTAAACATTCTGCTCACCCTAATAGCGATCGCCTGTATTCAAGAAGCGCTCAGCAGCAGCGATCGCCAGGGTTTTTGGTGGGGACTGCTGCTGCTCGTGGTACAAATTATGTCCCGCATGTTGGAATACGATACGGGTCTTCTCGCAAAATCCCTGGCTTTCCTGCTTTGCGGCGTTGGTGTCATTCTGGCAGGACTATGGTTTGAGCGCTACGTCCGCACCCTGGCCTCATCTCGCTCCTAAGTCAGTTTTGCTAAACATGAAGATGACGTTGGACTTGTGTAAAGAGACCATAATAGTCCCTCCGTCATCTGCTACGCACCATCCTCTTGATTGTTGTAACCCCTTTTGATGGATTGACAGTCCTATGACCTCCTCTCCTACTCCCCCCATTCCCCGCTGGCGATTTTGGCTGCCCCTGCTGGCTCAACTGACCCTGATTTTGGGACTACCCGCCCAAGCGATGTTGACTTACCTAACTGGCACAACCGTAATCTTACAAACCGCTCCGGTTGATCCCTACGATGTGCTGCGCGGCTATTCTCAAACCCTGAACTACAATATTTCCCTGGTTGATACTCTGGATGATCTACCAGGGTGGGAGGCTGTGGAAGAGCGCAGCAACCGTGAAAGTACGGATCAGACTCAAGCTAGCATTCCAGTATATGTTGTGCTGAAGGAACCTGATGCTGACCCGACGGCAGAAACTCCCTTAGCTTGGCAACCGGTGGCGATCGCCCCTGACCTACCGAGT
>DATNRH010000805.1 GCA_036703605.1 Candidatus Obscuribacterales bacterium
TTGGATTGCGATCGCTTCTATTGTCACCGCTGGCATCACCATCGCCATTGGTTCCATTGGCCCAGCCCTAGGAGAAGGACGCGCCCTGGCCCAAGCCCTCAGCGCCCTAGCCCAGCAGCCCGATGAAGCCGCCACCATCACCCGTACCTTATTTGTTGGTATGGCGCTAGTAGAATCCACTGGGATTTACTGCTTAGTGGTGTCCTTAATTTTACTATTTGCTAATCCCTACTGGGCCTATTTGATTGAGCAAGGAGGCTAGACCATGCTCATTGATTGGTTTACCGTTGTTGCCCAGATTTTTAACTTTCTTGTTCTTGTCTGGTTACTCAAACGCTTTCTCTATGGCCCCATTACCCAGGCTATGTCTAAACGCGAGGCGCTGATTGCTAGCCAGCTTGCCGATGCCCAAACTAGCCTCACAGAAGCAGCCCAAGAAGCCGAATACTATCGCCAGATGCAGGCGACCCTCAAGGCTCAGCACGATGACTGGCTGGAACAAACGCGACAACAGGTAGAACAACAGCGTCAGACTTGGTTAGATGAAGCTAAGCAGTCGGTGGCGATCGCTCGGGAGCAGTGGCTCAAGGATCTAGAGCAGGAGCATCAGCAGATCTGGGATACGATCCATCAGCAAACTACTCAGCAGTTGGTAGTCACGACGCGCCAAGTTTTGACCCACCTTGCCAATATTGATCTGGAGGAACAGATTGTTCAGGTCTTTATCCACCAGCTCCACGATCTATCTGACCAGGAGCGAGAACGCCTCCAAACAGCCCTCACCCATAGCCCAGATCATCAGTTGACGATTCGCAGCGGCTTTCCCCTGTCTACCGCTCAAAGCGATCGCCTACGCCAAGCAATTGGTGACCATGTACCAGAGGCGATCGCCCTTGACTTCGACACCGATCCAAGCCTGGTCTGCGGCATTCAGGTGACCACCGCTGGCTATCTCCTCGATTGGAATATTGCCCATTACCTGGACGAACTGGACACCAAGCTTGCCAGCGCCCTCAATCACACCAGCTAAGATAACCAAAACCTGTAGGGTGGGCAATGCCAGATCTACAGGCTGAATGGGGTGACATAAACGGAGAGACCATAACCATGACTCAGTCCAACGTATTTCTACAATCAGCCCTCGACCAAGCCTTGCAAACCTTCGGGCAGGCTGTTCAGGAGCATCAGCCTGAATTGGCCAGCCAAGAGGTCGGCACGGTTACGTATTTAGGTAATGGCATTGCCCGAGTTGTGGGACTACCCCATGGACAATCGGAAGAGCTGGTTTTATTTCCGGGCGATCGCTTGGGCATGATCTTTAACCTTGATGAAGACGAAGTGGGCGTGGTGCTGCTGGATGATAGCCAGGGGCTGCAGGCGGGCTGTGAGGTGCGCCGCACGGGGCGGGTGATGGATGTGCCGGTGGGGCCGGCTCTGCTGGGGCGGGTGATGGATGCTACGGGACGACCTTTGGATGGTCGTGGCCCGATCGCAGCGATCGCCCGTTGGCCCATCGAACGCCCTGCCCCCTCCATCCTCGATCGCGCCCCGGTGACGGTGCCGCTTGAGACGGGGATTAAGGTGATTGATGCCCTGATTCCCGTAGGTCGGGGTCAGCGGGAGTTAATTCTCGGCGATCGCCAAATTGGTAAAACAGCGATCGCTCTGGATACTATCCTTAACCAAGCCGGTAAGGATATGATCTGCATTTACTGCGCCATTGGCCAACAGGGATCGGCCCTGGCCCGATTGATTGCCACGCTGCAGCAGGAAGGAGCCATGGACTATTGCATCGTTGTGGTCGCCGCTGGCAACACAACCCCCGGTTTGCAGTACACAGCGCCCTATGCCGCCACCACCATGGGCGAATATTTTATGGAACAGGGCCGCGATGTTCTGATTGTTTACGATGATCTGATCTGTCACGCCCGCGCCTATCGAGAACTGTCCCTGCTGCTACGCCGTCCCCCCGGACGAGAAGCCTTTCCTGGCGACATTTTCTACATCCATTCCCGCCTCCTAGAACGCGCTACCCATCTCTGTGCCGAGCGTGGCGGCGGCTCCCTGACTGCCCTGCCCATCGTGGAAACAGAAGCCCAAAACCTATCCGCCTACATTCCCACGAACCTCGTGTCGATTACCGACGGACAAATTTACCTAACTCCTGATCTATTTCAGAAGGGTATTTTACCTGCTGTAGACGTGGGGCGATCGGTGTCGCGGGTGGGCGGTAAGACCCAGCTTCCTGCCTATGCCAAGGTGGCCGGAGCGTTGCGGCTGTCCTACGCCCAGTTTGAAGAGTTAGAACTCTTTGCCCGCTTTGGTACCCGTCTGGATGATGCCACCCAAAAGACCCTGGATCGGGGGCAGCGGGTGCGGGAAGTGCTGAAGCAATCCCAGTTCGTTCATTTACCCGCCGCTACTCAGATTGCCGTGTTGCTGGCGGTGACCCAAGGTGTGTTTGATGCTCTACCTCGCCACCAGATTGCTACCGCTGAAACTCAGATTCATCAAGCACTCCAAGACCAATTACCCGACGTGGGCGATCGCATCCATAGCGGCATTCCCCTCTCTGAAGGCGACTATAAAGCCCTGCTCGACTTAGCAACTCTTGTGGTTAGGAGCCTAGAACCCCATGCCCACCACTGAAGCCCTCCAACGTAAAATCAGCAGCGCTCAGGAACTACAGTCCATTGTCAAAACCATGAAGGCCTTAGCTGCCGTCAGTATCCACCAATATGAGCGGGCTGTATCGTCCCTAAGCACCTACCAACAGGTCTTAGAGCTAAGCCTACAAGTCCTGTTGCACCATACGCCCAGCGGTTTACCTATCCGTCCCACCGCTGCACCGCCTTGCTTAGTTATCTTCGGCTCCGATCAAGGGATGTGTGGTCGCTTCAATGAACAATTAGCCACCGCTGTTTTAGACCATCTACAAAACCACCCTTCCCAGGCTAAAGAGCGATCGCTCCCTCCTCGTTTGATCACCGTGGGCACCCGCCTAGCTGCGCGCCTAGCTGATGACGGCTACCGCACCGATGCCAGCTTCAGTGTGCCTAGCTCGGTGAGCGGCATCACGCCCATGGTGCAAACGATTGTGCAACAGCTTGAAGAATGGCGATCGCACTCAGCTATTGGCGCTATCTATGTGTTTCATCATCGTTTCCTAGGTGGATCCAGCTATCGACCGAAAACCTTCCAGCTCTATCCCCTGGATGCTGCTTGGCTGCACCATCTACGGCATCAGCCGTGGCGATCGCGTCAGGTGCCAATGATTACTCTACCTCCCGAACAACTGTTTTCTGCTCTATTCCAACAGCTCTTCTTCCTAGGGCTATTCCGGGCCTGTGCGGAATCTCTCGCCAGCGAAAATGCCAGCCGCCTGGCCGCGATGCAGGTGGCCGAAAAAAATATCCAAGAACGCCTTGCCCAAATCCAAAGCGACTACAATCAGCATCGCCAAACGTTAGTGACGGAGGAACTCCTCGATATTATTGCTGGCTTTGAAGCATTACAAACCGATTCCTAACCAAGCAGGGCGATCGCCCCCGTTCAGAATAACGCTATGGCTAACAGTTCCGATGAGAAACGATATCTCTAGGAAATCTTATCTTTCCAGAATACAAGCGCTAGCTTCACCAAGTCGGAAAGGGTGATGTCTCCCTCCAAGGGAATTGCAGCTTGCTCAAAGAAGCGGGCAAAGTCTCGAGCCGGATAGGTGCCTTGGGCGCTTTGTTTACCGGGGGGAATATACAGAATCCATGAGGGGGTCTTGCAATCAAGGCTGAGGACGTTCATGCGTCCGATGGGGTGGCGGAAGCCTGCGTGATCGCGCTGGTCGATGGGGCGGGCAGGTCTGCGGTTTGGGATGGGCAAATATAGCCACAGGTCGATGGGCTCTGATTGTTTACCGGAGCGGATTTCAGCGCAGTGGATTTTGCCTTTACCATAGTTCACGACAGGACTAGCAACGATTTCTTTAATGCGTTCATCGAAGCAGAGAATTTGGTGACGAATGGCTAGAAGGCGATCGCTCTTTTCTTTCGTTACTTTCCTCAGCAAGGTGTTAAGGGTGCTGGGAGGATCTGGGATATAGTCGCTGATGTCGTACACATCGGCTGGGTCGTAAGAAATTGAGAGGTGGTGGTGGTGATGGGTGGTGTGGTTATGGAGGTGAAGCGACAGCCCAGTGGTGCGATCGCCCACAATCTCAAACTTGCAAAACTCGAAGGACAGGGTGCTATGTTCTTGGTCGATCCAGGTGTGACGATGAAAGCTTGGAGCGATCGCCATGAGCCTGATAGGCTGCCCATAATCCACCTGCTCCGCAAAGGGTTGGGCTTCGCGGATGGCTCTGTAGTAGCGGGTGAGCTGCTGCACAATGGAGCGATCTTCAGTGTTTTTGAGTTCGAGGATGACAAGCTGGCGGGAAGGAGCGATCGCCAAAATGTCACAAATCTCTCCTGCCAGGCTGTACTGTCGTTTTAAAGACACTAACCCCAACAAGGCTTCGAGATTGTCATACACAAAATTTTCTAGGACACGCTCACTACCAAAAGCCCAGGCATCTGTCGTCTTTTGAAGCAGGGCATTGATTGGGGGCACGCGTTTGGGACGGCTGTTTTTGCTGTGCTGCCGTGCTTTAACTCTCGCCTTGGCTTCTCTCTCTTTGGCTTTAGCGATCAGACGTTCATATTCATAGGGATGAAGTGGGCGGCCCATTCTCAAAAAAGCTCCATTCGATTATTCTTTGGCTCATTCGGTGGCGCAGGATTATTGTGACGAGAAATAGACTATTATTCTTACCTAATTCTTGCGAAACTCCCTGCAGGTTGGTATGGCCGCAATTATACTGTCAATTAACCGACGAGGTTCGTCACCTCAAAAAACGTACTGATGTTGACGAGTCGTGTTCTCAGACTTTTATGAGGAACACTACGGTAATAGTGTAAACGTCCTAAAACACAAAAGACCATCTAAACTAGAAGCACAGGCGATCGCACGAGGAGTTTAGCTTATGTACGTTGTGATTGGAGGCGCTAGCATGATGGGGCTAGATCTAGCCACCACCCTACTGCAAATGGGTCATACCATCGCCATCGTGGATACCAATCCCCTTGCTTGCCAACATGCCCGCGAGAAAATTGGCGTCATGGCCTTTGAAGGCAGTGCTGTCAACACCACCGTGCTTATGGAAGCCGGTATCCGCAAAGCCGACGCCGTGATCGCATCCCTACAGGACGATGCCCTCAACCTCGCCATGGTCACCCTTTCTAAACATTATGGCGTCGATCAAATTGTGGTGAGAATGCGCGATCGCGACTTTGCCGCCCCCTACCGCCTCGCCGGAGCCACCCATATCATCAGCACCACCGAGCTAGCGATCGCCCGCATCGTGAACGCTATCGAATATCCCCAAGTGGATGCCATGATGCACTTCGAGCAAGGACAGGTAGAAGTCCTGAAGCTATCGATTCCCCAGCAGTGCTACATCGTCGGGCGCAGCGTTGCAGAAGTCGCCCAGGATCCACGCTTCCCTTCCGGCTCCCTGATCATCGGCTACCAAGCCCACCCCCACGAAGACTTGATTATTCCCAATGGCAGCACCATCCTAGAAAATGGTTCCACCATCCTAGCGGTCACCAAACCTCACCTTGTGCGGCAAATGATTGAATTCATGGGGCTATGTACCCAGGACTGTGGTTCTAGCGCCAGCATCTTGCCCCAAGCTAGTCTGAACGGAGTTGTTTGATTATCCTGGAGAAAAAATTCCCGGTTAGGCAAGTAGCTTACCCATCATTCGCGTAACATATGATACGCATGATTCTAGCAAGAATAAGTAGTCTTGTGATCGCTCATAGCAGATTTCACAGAAATTCTGCTGTATCAAGTCTAGTTAAAAAGCTACACAAGCTATTCATAAGAAAATCACATTAGATTCATGACTCATCCACCTCAATAAACTTAGGTGCGTGATAGTTTCTAATGCTGATTGGGCATTCTGAAGAAAGAATATGACTGTGTCTGGTTCAAGTCAATTGCAACTGCATCATTTCCAGGACGGAATATGTCTAAACAATCCGCTAAGCCCACAGACAAGAAGCGATCGGCAAATTCTAGCAGCAGTCAGTCGCGGGTAAAACGCCCCAATA
>DATNRH010000806.1 GCA_036703605.1 Candidatus Obscuribacterales bacterium
TTGGAGAAATAAGCTAATGACACAAGATAAACCAAAAATTGCTCTAGTGACAGGAGCAAGTCGTGGACTGGGAAAGAATACTGCTTTGGCAGTGGCAAAGAAAGGAGTGGGCGTAATTGTGACCTATCTCAACGGTGAAGCGGAAGCAAAATCCGTTGTTTCTGAAATTGAGGCAATGGGAAATAAAGCAGTGGCATTGCAGCTCGATATCGGCAGCATCGAAACCCTTGATGCATTTGTGATACAAGTCAAGCAAGCCCTACAAAACACTTGGGACATCGAGCAATTTGATTTCCTCATCAATAACGCTGGAATTAGTGGCGGTTCACTGTTTGCAGAAACAACAGAGGAAGAATTTGATCGACTGTTCAACGTTAACTTCAAGGGGGTCTTCTTTCTCACTCAGAAGTTGCTGCCATTGCTCAAAGATGGTGGACGAATCGTGAATGTTTCATCGTTTTTGACCCGCACCATAAGACCAGGACGAGCGATCTATGCCAGCATGAAGGGCGCGATCGAGGTTCTGACTCGCTCCTTAGCAAAGGAACTAGGACAGCGGCAAATCACAGTGAATGTAGTCGCTCCAGGCGCGATCGCCACCGAGGGCAGTGTCGTGCGGGACAATCCAGAGATCAATAAGTACATCGCGTCCCAAACTGCTTTAGGTCGGGTAGGTGAACCCGATGATATTGGAGGGGCGATCGCGCTGTTGCTGTCGGAAGAGAATCGATGGATTACTGGACAGCGAATCGAAGTCTCCGGGGGGCAGTCTCTGTAGCTCAAATCAACTTCAATCGGTAGACAAATCATGTTAGCCAATTAACTGATTCAGAGCATCAGTTCCAGATTGAGCTACTTGTAGAGCCTCCAATCGTGAAGTTTACACAGATCTACTCGTGCTCTACTGCGACAAAACATCGATACGAAGATCAGGCAAGGGTTTGAGGAGATGAATCAGCCCTGCCATCAGTAGTTTCAGCGGCTCACTGGAATGATACCAAAGCAGCTTCGCTAGCTCCCTAAAAATTTAATAAACCACCGTAAGAATCTGAAAGAACTTGAGTGTTAAAACTCATAGACTCAAGTTAGTTAAGACAAAGACAATCTGTACATCAAGTATGTAAGCATCGCACAACAATCCTGTTGATAGCGGTCGTTGGCAGGGGTGATCTCACTCCTCCCAATTGTTATGGGTTGTCTCAGATGTCATCCCCTTACTGGCATTGCCAGAACTTGAATAGCCAATCGCTCAGATGAATTGCTGTTTGGCAAAGCACCCTTTTGTCAACATCTGTCACCAAGCGCTATATTGTCATTTAGTGACAGATAGCCAGGGGAGAGGTGGTTGTGGGGAGTGACGGTGCCAGCGATAGGACAAAGAATGAGCGCAAACCAGGGGGGATGAGTGAGCAGCGGCACCAGCGGATACGTCTGGAGATTTCGCGGGAGGCGGCGCGTTTGTTCTGGGAGCAAGGCGTCGCGGCCACGACCGGCGAGCAAATCGCCGCTGCCGTGGGTCTCTCGGTGCGCACCCTCTGGCGGTACTTCCGCAATAAGGAGAGCTGTGTCGAGCCGGTCTTGGCGCAGGATGGCGAGGAGTTTGTGGCGCTATTGCGTCGCTGGCCTCGGGATGTCTCCCTTGAAGATCACCTCGTCGAGTGGGCGGTGAATCGGACTAAAGATCCCGATCAGCAGTCCTTTGATCAGGCTGTGATCAAAATGACTGTATTGGCCGAAAAAGAGCCGGATCTGCGGACGGCCTGGCTGATGACTAACGACCGAATAGAGCACGCTCTGGTCGAGATTTTTGCCGATCGCCTGCGGCGATCGCCTGACGATATTGAGGTGCGGATGCATGCCGCAGCGGCCACCGCAGTCGTGCGCGTTATCAGTGAAGACGTCAGTGCTGCCCTGATGGCGGGAGCCGATCGTACCTCGCTCGACAACCCGCTTGGGCAGATGGCCCGCGCCGTGCACATCGCTACTGGGGGGGCGATCGGCGATCCTGTCGATCCCTAAACTGATGAGCAATTGAAGTTAGCAACAAGAGTAAAAGAACGGAGATGAAGATGCAAAATACCGAAAGACCGCAGGGAATCATCGCAGAAGCGAAAAAAGTTACCTACGTGGAGGCTGCCCGGTGGGGTAAGTATCGGGGGTGGCGGTATGTTCTGGGGCTGATGATCATCCTCTTTGCGTGGCTGATCGTCGGTAGTGGTGCCAGTGTACTCGTCGCGTTCGCGCTCGGTGGCCAGGCAGACCCCTCGGGGCTTGGGCTTGTGGAATACTACCTGTTTGTCATAGCGAGTTTTCTGTGCTTTTTCGCCGGAGTGCTGATCGCTGTCTCCCTCGTCCACCGCCGCCATCCCCGAACGCTCGTCACAGCGCGGAAGCGGATAGACTGGCATCGGGTCGGTCATGGATTCGTGGCGTGGTTTGTGCCGTACGGCCTGATCGGTGGGCTAGGGCAGTATCTGTTCTACCCAGATACCTTCTCCTTCAACTCCGGCCTCATAACATTTGCGCTTTTTGTGCCGCTGGCGCTGGTTCTCACCGCGATCCAGACGACAACGGAGGAGCTTTTCTTTCGCGGATACATCGTGCAGGGCGCGAGCCTCATCTGGAGCAACCGCGTTTTTCTGGCGATCGTGCCAGCCGTTATCTTTACCCTGCCACACCTCCTCAACCCGGAGGCGCGGGCGGGCGGCTGGCTCACGATCTTTTCCAACTACTTCTTCGTTCCGGGTCTGGTGTGGACTGTGGTCTCGTTGATTGACGGCACTACTGAACTCGCCATCGGCGTACACTTCGCGAACAACATCGGTGGGGTACTCCTGTTCAACATCACTGGAACTGCCTTGCCCTCACCCGCTCTGTTCACCATCAGCGAGTATCACGCCACCTACGGGGCGCTATCAGGGCTGGTTGCAGTACCCGTGTTTCTGGCGATCGCCTACGGAGTGTTCAAGCGTAAGACGCCAACCCGTTTCCCAGAGCCACCGCAAGATCGTGGGTGATCTCGTCAGGTCGCAAACCTATCAGCAAATGAACCTGACTATCTCATCGACCTCGAACTGCCCGACAAAGGGGCGTTCTGCACCCTATAACCACAAGATCGCGAAGGCTTGAAAACAATTCTGAAATGACATTGAGGATAGAGTCATGGCTAAGCATAAAAACACTCGGCTGCAACTGTTTGGGCTGCTGTGGTTGGCAGGCATGGCTGGGGTCATATCCCTGGTATTGCTGCCGTTGCCCTTGCTCCCAGAGGGTGCCCCACCTGCCGCCGTGGTTAGGCTATTGGTGCTGGTACAGCCCACGATTTTGCTGTCGGTGGCGGTGCTGATAGGCGTCCTCTTGACTCCCCGGCTAGGGCTAATGGCACCGGGGGCAGAGGCGCTGGCTATGGGGCAATCGTGGCGGAAAGCCATGGTTCCTCAACTGTTGCCCGGTGTGGTGGGTGGGTTGATCAGCGGTGCACTGCTGACGGCGATCGCCCTGCTGTCTCGCCCGCTGCTGCCACCAGCCTATGGAGCGGCTGAGCCTACGCCGCTGCTAGTGCGATTTCTCTACGGCGGTATCACCGAAGAAATTTTGATCCGCTGGGGACTGATGACGCTGCTCCTATGGCTGGGCTGGCGATTTGGTCAGCAGCGCCAGGGTAAACCCCAGACCCAATGGGTGGTCGTCGCCATTGCCGTCTCCTCCCTAGGGTTTGCTATGGCCCACTTGCCCGCTGCGATCGCCCTAGGACTACCGTTAACCCCAGCCTTGCTAGGGTTCTTGCTGCTCCAAAATTCCTTGTTTGCAGTAGTTGCGGGGTATTTATTCTGGCGCTACGGGCTAGAGGCCGCCATGATTGCCCACCTGACAGTTCATGCCGTGCTGGCTCTCGTTGGCTAAGGGTTTAGACACCCTTATTTGCATCATCGACAGCGCTGCTCTACGCGGCGGTGCTCACTCTTAAGCATCACTGCATCCATCACCAAACATTGGAGATAAAAATATGTCACGCAAAGCGATCGCCACAAAGCGCCTTATTCACCCGAATCATGAAGCAAAACACATCCGCTTGCTTCGCAAACCCTTCCATATCATTCGCGCCAGTTTTCGCGCCTACCTCATCATCAACGCCATTGTGTATGGCTTAGTCATCATCGGGATGATAGCGGCG
>DATNRH010000807.1 GCA_036703605.1 Candidatus Obscuribacterales bacterium
GGAGTAAAGGGGGCGCTACAACTTGGCTGGGCTGATGTGAGGGGACTGGTGAGACTCATGGTGTGTGGGTTAGCTGGGGGTCCAGATCACGTCTTGGACGCGCACGGCTTTGGGGATGAGATCTAGCTCGTAGAAGACATCGGCAATGCGCTGCTGTTCGGCGATCGCCTCGGTAGGCACGGGGTCAAAGCTATAGCTGCGTCGCCGGGTGACCACATCCAAAATCTCAGGGTCTAGACCGGTGACGGGGGCCAGCACTTCGACCACCTCGGCGGGGTTGTTGTCGGCCCAGTTAGCGACCTCGGCAGTCTCATCTAGCAGAGCCACCAATAGCGCCTCGTTGTCGGCCACAAACGCCTTCGACGCCAGGAAAAACTCGCGGTTGGAAGCTAACCCCTCATTGGTGATCAGCGTTTTCGCGCCAGTTTGCTTTTCTGCGGCAGCGTAGAAAGGATCCCAAATGGCCCAGGCATCGATGTTGCTTTGCTCAAAGGCGGCGCGGGCATCGGCGGGCGACAGGTTGGCCGACTCCACATCGTCTAGGGTGAGCCCGGCACTCTTGAGCGCCTGCACAAAGAAGAAGTGGGCGCTAGAGCCCCGCTGATAGGCCACGGTCTTGCCCTTGAGATCGGCGATCGCCTGCAAGGGCGAGTTGGCCAGAGCAATGATGGCGGAGCTTTTGGGCCGCAGCGCCCCGCTGCCCACGTAGACAAAGGGCGTATCCGCCGCCTGGGCAAAAATCGGCGGCGCATCCCCCGTGCGGCCAAGGTCGATGCTGCCGACGTTGAGGGCCTCCAACAGGGGTGGCCCCGACTGAAACTCAATCCACTCGACGCGGGTACCGAAAGACTTGAGCCGTTCTTCTAAACCGCCACGAGCTTTGATCAAAATGAACGGGTCGAACTTTTGGTGGCCGATGCGCAGCACCCTGGCCTTGGCTTGGGCCGCCGCAGGCTCAGGCTCCACGCTGGTGGTGGGGTCGGTGCTGCACGCGGTAGCCGCCAGACTGAGGACGAACCCGGTTGCGAACAGGCCGCCCAAGGACTTGAGCGACTGCCGCCGGTTCATGCTCCAGGCACTAGAACGATTGGGTTTGGCTGCCATAGCTGCAACTCCACAAGAGGGGCCAGAAACCACGGTAAGTCGGTCGAAATGCCGTGGTTTGATAGCGCAGTATGGCATGCAATTAGTTTCAATTGCAAGTAAACTCAGTTACAAACAAAATAAAATTTCAATTTATTTGCTATTTATAATCTTTGGGTAATCGCATCCCAAAGCCCTGCTGATCGAGTCTAGAAGGCCGCCACAGTCATGTTGATTAAGTCGTCCAGAAACCCTAAAAAACGCTCAAACGCCAAGCGCTGACCTAGCCAGTGCTGCTCCTAGACGAGCTACAGTGATAACTGAACCTCTGGTGTAATCCCTAATTTCTGGAACGATCACGCAGCTACTGGCTTTGAGTTGCCCCTGAAGCTACTGCTTGCACGCAATATCTTGTCCATAAAGCTTTGGATTGGTGATCAGCCCAATCGGGCCTGTATCCAATACGATGACCCGACCTAACCTCAGTTCGGGTTAAGCAGACTGAGGAAGAGCAAAGTCGAACTTGAGAGACGGCTTTTTGGGCTGATGGCAATAGGCAATTAATCCACACAGCAGATTCACCGTGAAATGAACAGGGCTACGATGGCGGGAGTGCTCAATCTGAGACATGTTTTTCAACGGGTCAATCACCGTTTCGATAATGGCTCGCTTGCGTGCTAACAGCTTGTCGCTCAGGCGCATCAAATGCTTCTTCATCCTCCGTTTAGGTCAAGCAACGAACTCAATGCCATAGTCCTCAAACAGCTTCTGAGCCAAAGCTCGTGAGACGTAACCTCGGTCGGCAAACACCTTGCCAAAACTGGCCTGTAGCTTTTTGGTCTTCAGCTTCCTCTCCAGTGTAGGTGGTTGCGAAGCAAGCCAAGCAATCAGGGCGTGTCTGCGTTCTTCAAAGTGCAATAGCTAGCACCATCCTCTATCTACTTCAGCGGCCACCAAGAGACCTTATCGCGAGTAGCTCCATAGACTTCCTTCAGCCCCTCGGGGTCTACCACCTTCACCAGGTCATTGGCCGATTCAGCCAGTTTATCGGTCTTGGTGTAGCCCGCCTTGGCTAGCCCCTTCAGTACCTGCTCCACAGTGCGGTGGTTGAGTTGGCAGGCGCGGGCAATCAAGTCGATGGGCAGGTCAAACACGTATTCGGTTTTGGTGCCCTGGGGCTGGGCACCTAGGCTGCGCTCTTGAAAGATCAACCCCCGCAGTGCTGCTGCTACCGCTTGGGGTGGGTAGGTGCTGCAATTGAGCAAGTGGTACTGAAACTTTTCGCGCAGCTCAAATAGCAGGGTGTAGCGATCGCGAAAGACGTCATTTTGATCGTAGAGATCTTGCACTACCTGCACCGGTATCTTGATCACGTTGGTCGTTTTGTAGGCTTCCACTAAGCTGGGGAAGGCCCGCGTCGCCGCCCCGACACCCACGGGTAAACTGCGCATGCCAAAGCATCCGCCGGGGTAGGTTATGGCTATCACCCGGTCGAGGGGAGTGCTGCGCATGATCACCGGCCCACCATCAACGACCACGTACAGATACTCTTGCCAGGTATGGGATCGAAAGGCGGTGTATACCGGGCGATTGGAGTAGAGTTTCTCGCTCACAAGCAAATCGGGGTCGAGGTCGCGCAACAGCGGATCTTGCTCTAGCCCACGGAACAAAAAGCTTTGGGTTGTTAAGGTTTCGATTGCTTGGGAAGCCAAACTGGTGGGTTTTGCCTTTGCCATGGGGTTTTGCCGGTGCCGTACGGTTTTATTTTCCCTCAAAACTGCGGTATTCAACTGAAACTAAATGAACTTAGCAGGTTGGTTGAAATGCAGCTAGGGTGTGTCATCCATTAGTAACCTGTGATCAGGAGTATTTCAGCTATCTAGTCCCATGACAACCCGATGCAACGCCCTACGCGGTGGTCAATGGGAACAGATTCAGAATTTCTCTCTGGACGAGAGGGGGCTGTTGGAGCCACGGCACAGGATAATCGGCTGTTTGTTGAGGCCGTGCTGTATCGACAGCAACTCTCATTTTGACCAGTAGCTTGCCCAAGCTGCCGAATCCTGAACGAAAGAATGAGCTTTTTCAACAAATCTATTGACACTGTTCTTAATA
>DATNRH010000808.1 GCA_036703605.1 Candidatus Obscuribacterales bacterium
CACAACTTTCCCCATCCTGGGTGCTCAATTTGAGACTTACCGGGTCTTTATCATTGCTGTTGGAGCTGTCTTGATGGCTGCCATTCTGCTCCTGCTCCAGCGCACTCGCATTGGCATCATCATCCGGGCTGGGGTGCAGGACAGTGAGATGGTGGAGGCGCTCGGCATCAATGTGCGCCAGATATTTACGTTGGTCTTTGCCCTGGGTTGTGCTGTGGCGGCACTGGGAGGGATGACAGCCGCACCCTACCTGGGCGCTTATCCTTCTATGGGGGACCAGTTTCTGCTAAGTGCAGTGATCGTAGTTGTCCTTGGAGGGATGAGCAGCTTTGAAGGCACTGCCATTGCCAGCATCCTGGTTGGCCTCACCCGGGCTACAGCTGAACAAATCTCGCTACAATATTTGCGAACCCCGGTGCTGGCCAGTCTATCGATACTCATTATCATGGTAATTGTTCTGCTGGTGCGGCCCAGTGGATTATTTGGGAGGGAATGATTATGCCTGAGCCTGCTCATAGACCTGCCATCGCTAACTGGTTATTACCTCTCGTTCTGGTGCTACTGTTGGCGATCCCTCTCGGGGCCGCGGTAGCCATCGGCGAGCCTGAAGTTGGCACTGCAGGATTGGCAAAGTTCTCCAGTGCCATCGGTTCGGTCGCCTGTGCCGACGGTATTACCCCGGTTGTTACAATTCTATTAATAGAAATCGGGGTTGCCGTTCTTGCTGTAGTTGCAGCCTTTGCGGTGGGCAAACGAAGCGCTTGGCTGTTCAATCTATTGCGCGAGCAGGGCGCGCAGTATATCGTTCTGCTCCTGCTCATTGCGATCCCCTTTATCATCGCCTGGCAGACCGATTCATCGGTCTGCAGTCGTGGTAAATCCTACTTCTGGCAATCGGTGTTCATAGAGGCGTTTATCCTGGCAACCCTGGCTATTAGCTACAACCTGATCTTTGGTTTTGCAGGTGTGATTTCCTTCGGCCATGCGGCTTTCTTTGGGATTGGGGCGTATGCTATTGGTTTGCTCATCCTGCACCTGGAATGGCCCCTGGGGATATCAGTGCTGGCGACACTCATCATCAGTACCGCGATGGGCGTGCTGGTCAGTGTGATCGC
>DATNRH010000809.1 GCA_036703605.1 Candidatus Obscuribacterales bacterium
AGTTGGTTGTTGATGCCCGGGCCACGATTAATCAAAATCCGGCGAGTATCTTTACCAAAGGGCGCAGGGCTGGTGCTGGGATTGCGAGTTTCCTTGGGGAAAATTGCGCCAAATTGAATTTCCAGCGGATCGTTCCCCGAGCCGTAGGGGTGTTGATCTGGGAAGGGCTGGTTGTAGGAGGCAAAGGTGGTGAGGAACTGAGGAATCTTGCGGAACGGCGCACTGTACTTAAACAGATCTTGCTGAGGGCCCCAGTTGCGGCATTCCTGAGCTTCTTGACCCAGACCGCGCAGGTAGGGTACCGTCTCTTCTCCGAAATAATCCGAATATTCTTGGGAGTCTACCAACGCATCCACCAAGGCAGATAGACCGCCCTGAGACACGATCGCAAAGTAGCGCTGCACCTCTTCCCGGCTGCTGGGCCCACGACCGAGGATATGCCGGAAAGCTAGTTCCAGCGCACGGCTGTTGATGTAGGGCTCAAAGAAGTTCTTGCGATAAAGAGGCGACTTGGTTAGGCGGCGGACAAACTCCTTCATGGAGATATCGCCGTTCTTCACCTTCGACTCTAGATCAGACAAGGACAAAGAATAAGCGCGGGTGATATCGCGCTCAAAGATTTGCCGGTAGGCCGCTTTCACGACATCGATTTTCTCCCCGCTGGAGAGCCCTGGCTTCATGGCGTAGACAGGACGGCGCTCCGAAGCGTTGTAGTAAATCTGAGGCAATGCCAAACCTTGCTGGTCAGACGAGGGACGCTGACGCACTTTGTTGGACGGCGTCGGCGCTTCAAACTCGGTCACCAAGACATCAAAGTATTGAGCGACAACAGAAGCGGCATCCAGATCTTTCTTGAAGTAGCCTAGGGCAGCTTGACGCATTTCCCGGAGGGCTACCAATGTGGCCACCCCAGAACAGGCGTTTTCAATAATTTCCCGCAACCCGCGCACGTTGACGGAAATGATATTGGGATCCCCTGCCACGATCGCGTAGGTGACATAGCGCAGGAACCAGCTCAGGTCACGCAGAGACTTCTGCATGTTGCTGGGGCCATAGCGAGCCACGTTAATGGGGCGGAACCCAGCCGGCACGGGGCCGCTGCTGGTTGCGCTAAAGAGCGATCGCAACCCTTCTAGAAACCCACCACCGCTTTCGACATAGGTGGCCGTACCCAGTTTCATGGATTCCTGGGTGTTCATTTCTTGACCACCCATGGTCACTGCAACCACGACGTCTTCATCGATGGGCTTTTCTAAGAAGGCTAACGGTGAGCCTCCTACGAAAATGCGGTTTGCAGCGCGGGAAACGATTAATTCTGAGTTTCTAGTTAAAATTTCTGATATTTCTAGTCGCTTTAGCCCAGACCCAAAGTAGCGAGACAGCTCACTGAGTTCTCCGCGCCCCAAGAAGCGATCTTGTTGTTCAGCCTGAGAGATAGTTGCAACGGGTAGGGTTTGATATAGCTGCGGACGTGCAACAGAGCTTCCACCACTTGCCTTAACACTCATCGGATTTCAAAAGCTCCCTTAGTTTCATACTTGCATCTAAATCTGCCCGGAGTGTCACCAGGTAAACACTTTTCGGTCTCCAGTCGGCGCAAGCTATCAAGTTGCGATCGCTGGCTAAGATTCACCGAAACGACGACCCAGGGTTAATAAACTCAGTCTTTAGAGTAAAACGTTTCGGGTTCACCACACGACTTTATTAAAAAGTGTGACAAGGGCCAACCGAATGTCTTGTAGGCAATCATAGAAGATAACGGTATCCTTCCTGAGAGTTGGTATAAGTTTTGTTACGTT
>DATNRH010000810.1 GCA_036703605.1 Candidatus Obscuribacterales bacterium
CATCACCTGGCTTGCGTTGCATACAATGGCACAACTTGTGTCTACATTAACGGAACGATGGTAAAATTCTTCTTTCCCTCACTGGAAGGTAGGGAGTTGCCAAAGCGGCTTTAATACAACCGTTCCAGCTAGCCCTGTTCCCCTCCTGATTGGAGCCAGCGGATCCCCTTCCAACCCAGGAATTCCCTTCAACGGTATCTAGAGCTGAGCTCAAGCTAAGGATATATTGACGATGTACGCATTTTACCATACGCACCGCCCCAGGAGTGGTTCCAGGCCCTTGCCCGATTCGATGACGTTATTGAGCCCAGCTATGGTAACACCCGGACTTCTCGTTTCTTTACGGTTTCAACTCATTCACAGGAGGAACACCCTGTGTGACGCCGACAGTGGGTGATGCAAGTTGCCGTGGTAGCACAGTATGCGCAGGAGACCCGGATGGATCATGCATTGAGCCTTGCATGGCACCCACGCCTCCTACGTGTAGTAGCGGGCTCTCGCTTTACACTTCCATTGATGACTTTGCAGAGGTAGGCGAACGGGGCTGTGGCCAAGTTAACCCCACCTCAACCTAACCCTGAGGTGAGCAGCCCATCTTCTGGTACAGGTACCCTGGCAACCTACGAGACCTACAATCCATGGTATGATGGCGGAAGGAAGTCCTTAAAACTCCTCATCTTCTAATCCAAGTACTGGTTGTAACAATTGTTGCTCCATTACCTCCAGCACATGCCGGTGTCCCATTACCACCTTTGTGCCCGGCTATCTTAACAATGGCATCAACGTTACCACTCAACATGATCGCGTTGTTTATGCTCAGGTAGGTCCAACAGTCATGGATGAAATGCCGAGAAAGGGAACATTTGTGGCCTTCTTCAGCTGCCCTCCTTTGCGTCTTTTGCATGACAAACAGTTTGATGGGCAAACATACAATGTCAACACCTCACAAGGCACCGCAACCTTTTGGTACCAGCCATCATACGATCATGTAGCTGGAAATTTTCCACCTGGGACTCCCAATACAGGCCCACGCTCCCGCCTCTTTTGTATTGGTGAATGGGGCTTGCCCGGCAGCTTCTGCCTTGAACGTGGGTAAGTGTCGAGCATTGAGAGGCGGGACTTGCAACCATTCCATATGGAATCTGATAGTTAACAATTTATTTGTCAACTTACCGTGAGGGGGAATGGCAACCGACCTAACCTACTGTTGGTAGGTCTTGACGCTTCTGGTGTTTTCTTTGAAATTGGTGCGGATGCTCAGTCCTTCTGCTGGACTGCAGGCGACTGGGTGAATATTCGTGTCGGTAAGCATGAAACGGTCTGTTGACTACCAAAACCTAACCCAAGCTTGGGACTGGAGTGGCCGTGGCCCCAATGCCCAGTTCTGGTTCAACAACTCTCAGCTCCCAGTTACGCTCAACCCTGCCAATACTGCGGTACTCTCTCAAGCCTCCTTTATCTCTCTATTTGTCTAGGTTACTCTCTGGTCTTTTTTTTCTCCAGATCCCAGGGTGATCGCACCTGCAAAACCCGTTGTGTCTACAGCTACAATCTCCTGCTCCCTCTGATCCTCAGAAGCAAATGGTACCTGCCTCCTCCG
>DATNRH010000811.1 GCA_036703605.1 Candidatus Obscuribacterales bacterium
GTCCCGGGAGTCATGCCATGTCACAGCAAAGGCACCGTTCAGACCGCTGAAGGTATCCTTGAGACCCCGTACATCCATCGTGTGCAGCAGGCACTCGCTGTCTACGTCGAACTTGTTAGCCTCCTCCAAGGCCGCGTACCAGTTGATGAGAGTACCATTGTGCATCCCCGTGAGGTGCTGCGTCTCAAAGGGGTGAGCATTGGCCGTGTTGACAGCACCCTTAGTGGCGTACCTGTTATGGCCCATCAGCAGGACGTGAGTACCTGCGAAAGCCTGTTTGAACTGCCGCGTCTGCATGAAGTCATGCGGAAGCATCGCTGCCTTAGCCCAGTCAGCAAAGCCACGTGCATCCACAGCCACGATACCCGTACTGTGGGCACCCCGGACTACATCAACAGCCAGCATGTCCTTGAAAGCCTCTTCTTCTTTGAGGCCGATCTTACCTACTACACCTACTAGTCCACACATAGTTACGCTCCTGTCACGTATTGATTCAGCAGTTCAAAGAAGTACATCTGGCACTGGTGGGACTTAGCCACGTACTCCGGGTGAGGTTGGAAGCACAGCGCCTTTGTCTTCGGGTACCATACTACCTCACAGTCATCACCTCGCTCGCTCTTGTGGCGGGTGCGTTCTCCATCCTCCCAGTAGGTTGATTCAGATGCTACGGCAATGAGTTCCCCGAGGTCCGGGTCCGGGCTCATCATCTGGTGGTGAGTACTGGTGACGGACACCATCTCACCGGATGCGAGGTCCACCATGAGGTGCTCCCCGCCTATGGCGTGACCGTCGACGTGCTGCTTCATGATGCCACCTGACATGACGTTCAAGAACTGCCCGCCCCGGCATATGCCCACCATAGGCACGCCCCTGTCGATAGCGGCATCGTACACCCGCATCTCGAACATATCCCGGGCCTCACTGGAGTGAGTGGAGGGGTGCGGGTTCTGACCGTACAGACGGGGTGACACATCCTCCCCTCCTGTGAACTGGATGAAGTCAGCCTCCTCGATGTTCGCCACAACATCGAACCCATTGCGGAGGTACATCGTATCGTACTGGTCGTTGCTTAGAACGATGAATACCTTTTTCATAAATCGTACTCCTTGCACAGTTCAGCTACAGCTTTTGCCATATCTGTGATGGTCAGCTCATATGAGAGCCGCTTGAACTCCTCCTTACCCGTCAGGGCGTTCTTTACCTTACGTGGCATGGACAGGCCGTGGACAACAGTCGCGTTGATCGTTGTACCACCTCCGTTGAAGTACTGGTTGAAGTTCTCGAAACCGTTCCGGATAGGTTTCTTCTGTTTCTCCTTCATCTCCGGGAGGGCATTGTCCCGGAACATCTTGACACCCTTGAGTGTGACGGAGGTGCTGTCGAACACCTGATGACCATGACTGTACGACACGAAGCTGTACTGACCCCCCCTTGCGTTCACGAAAGCCTGCATGACGAGAGCCACCCGGGGATGGATACCCCGCTTGACTAGCTCCCACCAGAAATCAACCCGGAAGCTGTACTCGTAATGC
>DATNRH010000812.1 GCA_036703605.1 Candidatus Obscuribacterales bacterium
TGGCAGATCCTCTTTTCGGTACAATTAGGGCGATAGATCAATCAGTTGAGAGATCAAAGGGATAGGTATATGCGAATTTTAGTCATGGGTGGCACCCGCTTCATTGGTGTGTACCTCACACAGCTTTTAGTTGAGCAGGGGCATGAGGTGGTGCTGTTTAACCGAGGCAACCGGCCCGCTCCGGTTGCAGGTGTTGCTGAGATCCATGGCGATCGCCAAAATGCCGATGACCTGAAGCAAAAGCTCGGTGACGAACGGTTTGATGCCATTTTTGATAACAACGGCCGCGAGCAGAGCGACACCCAGCCGTTGATCGACCTCTTCAATGGCAAGGTGCAGCACTTTGTCTATGTGAGTTCGGCAGGGGTCTATCAAAAATCTGACCAAATGCCCCATCTGGAGGGGGATACGGTTGACCCCAACAGTCGCCATAAGGGTAAGTTTGAAACCGAGGCCTCCTTATTTGCCCAAGCGGTACCGTTTACTTCGGTGCGTCCGGTTTATATCTACGGCCCCCAAAACTACAACCCCCTTGAAGCCTGGTTTTTTGATCGGATTGTGCGCGATCGACCCATCCCTATCCCCGGCAATGGGCAGCATCTCACCCAGTTGGGTCATGTGTATGATCTAGCCATGGCCATGACCCAGGTTTTGGGTAATCAGCAGGCCGTCGGCAAAATCTACAACATCTCCGGCGATCGCTACGTTACCTTTGACGGATTAGCCCGCGCCTGTGCGATCGCCGCTGGCAAAGATCCCGAGCAGCTCCAGATTGTCCATTACAATCCCAAAGACTTTGACTTTGGGAAGAAGAAAGCTTTCCCCATGCGGGTACAGCATTTCTTTACAGACATTCACCACGCCCAGGCTGACCTTGGCTGGCATCCGAAGTATGACTTGATCTCTGGCTTGAAAGATTCCTTTCAAGCCGACTACCTGGCAAATGGGGGCGATCGCAATATGGTCGATTTCAGCCTAGATGATGAAATTCTAAAAAGCGCATAGTATTTTCAGGAAGGGCAGGCTACCTTTACCACCCGCACTGGATCAGATACCCTGGTTGTATCCTTTATAACTCAGTAGAATAGCGATCGCCCTCAAGTAGGTTGGCGCTGTATCGTCAGTGTCACCCACGGATAGGACGGATTAGGGTTGTGCTCTTCCTTAGTCCGGCAACAGCTAGCCTACGGAGTTCGTTTAGCCATGGGGATGTTACCGTGGCGATACGGGTATAGCTCACAAACACAGTTTACAGATACAGGTCAGAGATGGCGCTAGACCTGAGCATGACCATATGGCTCACGAGGTGCATCAGGGTGCCGATACGTAACCAATGGCTGTACTAGTGAAACCACTGGTAGGGCGGATGGCTAGGAACTGTGATCTTGCTCATGTATCCGCCAGAGTAGCCATGCCCAATCGATTCATTCACTGGAATCTATGAACGCATCCAGTTTTCAAGACTCGTCCCTGTATGAGCTGGCAGCTAGCATTGAGCAGGTTTCCCAACCGCTGCAAGTTAGTCCCACCACGTTTAAGTCGATGCTGTCGGCCATCATGGATGTGCTCAGCGAGGCGCAAGAACCTGCAACGCTGTGGATGAAGCTGCCTCGGGGCTATGCATGGTCGAGTGAGGTCGAGCGCTACCAACGGTCGGCCCATCCCGACAGCGCTATCTATATCCTTAAAAATCCCCAATCTGCCTACCACACCCCTGAGGAGAGCGATCGCCCCCCCTCTCGTCCCACACCGAGTCCAGAGTCCAGTACCTTTGATTGGGATTCTGACACCGATTCAGACATTCATTTTATCGAGCCCCTGCCTTCGCCCTTGACGATCTGCCCAGCCACCTCCTTGCCCTTAGCAACCCATAGCCAACTGCGGCGGGAGTATTTTTTAATTGTGCGATCGCAGCGGTTTTCCATCCTGCTGCTGGCTCATCGTCCGCGCACCGTTCGCCCTAGCCCCAGTCCCGACCCGGCACCTCCCAGTGTGCGTCCCCAAACCACCGCAATTTTGAGTGATGAGGGCAGCCCCAGTCGGCGCAAGCATCCACTCCTCTGCATTTGCTCATTTATGCCCCAAACCATTCAGCAAGTCTTATCCGGGGTACAGCAGGCCATTCAGGCAGGACAGCTCAGCGAACCTAGCCCGGAGGGGCAGGAACTTCTAGAGCAGTGGGATGGCCTCACCCAAGGGGAGGCGATCGCCCCCAGTCCGGTCTTGCTGGGCCAGTTTTACAGTCGGCAACTGTTCTACCAGGAAGAGTTGTGGCATCGTAGCGCCGCCGATCGCAAACTATCGGAGCAGGTCGCCACCCTCCAGCTCGAATGCGAAGGCTTGACTAACCGTCTGCGGATCAAAGATGAATTCCTCAAAAATGTGGGGCAGGAGATGCGCACGCCCCTCACCACGATGAAAACAGCCCTGACCCTGCTGGAATCACCCAACCTACGGCCGCCCCAGCGCCAGCGCTACATGGAGCTGCTCACCAAGGAATGCGATCGCCAGAGTGCGTTGATCACCAGCGTTTTAGACCTGATGCAGCTAGAAGACCATGCGGACCATGCCCTGATGCAGCCGATTCGTCTATCGGACGTGGTGCCCGGCGTCGTCAGCACCTATCAGCCCCTTGCCCGCGAACGCGGCATGATGCTGGCCTACACCATTTCCAGCGATCTACCCGCCGTGTCTTGCTTACACAAATGGCTCAGTCAGATTGTCATCAACCTGCTGGATAATGCGATTAAATTTACCCCCCCCGGCGGCGAGGTCTGGGTGTCTGCCAAGCAGCAGGGTGACTACATCCAGCTTGAATTTAAAGATACCGGCGTGGGAATTGCACCGGCAGAGCTATCGCGAGTTTTCCGGCCGTTCTATCGCCTACGGGGCCATCAAGAAGATCAGTCGTCTGGGCCCGGTCTAGGATTGTCCATGGTGCAGCAACTGGCCCTCAACTGTGGCGGTTCGGTGTCTGTGCGTAGCCGGCCCGGGGAGGGATCGATCTTCCATGTCCTCCTACCGATTTACAATACCTGAGGGCTGAGGCCGTCAACCCAGCAATCAGCATAGCGAGGCATAGGACGGTGAGAATTTGGCAAGCGGACCTTTATCGTCGCCCCCTAAGGGATGAAGCGGGCAATCCTTTATGGGAAGTTGTGGTCTGTGAGGGCGATCGCGCTCTACTGATCGCCGCTTGCCCCCAACCTTCCCTCAGCAGCGCCTGGCTGACGGCGCAGATCACCACCGCCGTGAATCTCCATGGCCAGCCCGACCGCCTTTTGGTCTTCCGTCCCCAATCCCTCAGTCTGTTGGAAACCGCTTGCCAGAGTCTGGGTATATCGGTGGCAGCCACCCGCCATACGCCCCAACTCCATGCCCTGTTGGAACAGCGGGCGCTGGATTATCCCCACTTGCCCAACTACACCGGGGAAGCCTACGACCCCGTCGCCCTCGATCGCCCGCCGCCGCTGCCCCTAGCCGATAACCTCTGGGGAGAAAGCTGGCGCTTTGCGGCGATCGCTGCCAGTGACCTCGACCTAGTGTTTGGCGATCGCCCTATTCCCATTCGCGTTTGGCCCGAGGCCTTAATACCCCAAACCCTAAAACTTGCCTCCACCACCATGGTGCCCGGTGTAATCATTTACGGGGGGCGGCAGTCCATGCGCCTGGCCCGCTGGCTGGAGCAGGCCGATCCGGTCTCACTCCACTACATACCCGGTGCCCCCGATGGACTGATTCTCGAAGCTGGTTTGGTGGATCGCTGGATTCTCACCACCTTTGATGACCCCGAAGCGATCGCCGCTGGACAGACCTATCAACAACGCCTACAAACCAGCCAGGGTCTACATTTCCTCCTAGTACAACCCGATGACTCTGGGGTCACCTACACCGGTCTGTGGCTGCTGCAAACGGCAACTTAACCGTAGCCATGGGTAACTTCAAGACCGCTTCAGTTCGGGAAACCGTACTGATCAGTAAGTTGCGGAGGCCTACCTCAGTCCGTTAAATTAGCACTCAGGAGGTGAGAGTGCTAATCCCTCATCCCTCACTGCCCTCGCTTCACTACGAGTTGCGATCGCAGTGGCTACGACTGCTCAGTCAACGTGGTTGGTCTGAGAAAGCCGTAGCATCCGTTAAAACTTATATGCCTTGCACACCGTGCAATTCTAAGTTTTTTCTATTACACCGACGAAGTTGGAGAGTATTCCTATGGCAGCAGTATCCCTTAGCGTTTCAACCGTTAAGCCCCTAGGCGATCGCGTTTTTGTGAAAGTAAACGCATCTGAAGAAAAGACCGCTGGTGGCATTTTGCTACCAGACACCGCTAAAGAAAAGCCTCAGGTGGGCGAAATTGCCGCCGTTGGCCCCGGTCGGCGCAATGATGACGGCTCCCGCCAAGAAGTCGAAGTGAAAGTCGGCGATAAAGTTCTCTACTCCAAGTACGCAGGCACCGACATCAAGCTCAGCGGCGAAGAGTATGTTCTCCTGTCTGAAAAAGATATTTTGGCCGTCGTTGTATAGACACTACAAGGTTTGAGGGCTAGACAGTCCCTGCGTTCCGAAGCGATCACTCCTTCGGTTTAGCACCTCACCCAATCCCTGCATTTCAACACATCACTCAACACTTGAAACTGAGAACCCTTTAGGACACCGAACACTATGGCTAAGCGCATCATTTACAACGAAAATGCTCGTCGTGCTCTCGAACGCGGAATTGATATTCTAGCCGAAGCAGTGGCAGTCACCCTAGGGCCCAAGGGCCGCAACGTGGTGCTAGAGAAGAAGTTTGGCGCACCTCAAATCGTGAACGATGGTGTCACCATTGCTAAGGAAATCGAACTAGAAGACCACATCGAAAACACCGGTGTGTCCTTGATTCGTCAAGCGGCGTCCAAAACCAATGATGCGGCTGGCGACGGCACCACTACCGCCACCGTCTTGGCCCACGCCATGGTTAAGGAAGGTCTGCGTAACGTAGCCGCCGGCACCAACGCTATTTCCCTGAAGCGCGGTATCGATCGCGCGACGGCATTCTTGGTTGAAAAAATTGCTGACCAAGCCCGCCCCGTGGAAGATTCCAACGCGATCGCTCAAGTCGGTACCATCTCTGCTGGTAACGATGAAGAAGTGGGTCGCATGATTGCCAGCGCCATGGACACCGTTGGTAAGGAAGGCGTGATTTCCTTGGAAGAAGGGAAATCCATGACCACCGAGCTAGAAGTCACCGAAGGGATGCGCTTTGAAAAAGGCTACATCTCTCCCTACTTCGCCACCGACACCGAGCGCATGGAAGCGGTGCTGGATGAGCCCATGATCTTGATCACCGACAAGAAAATTGCCTTGGTGCAAGATCTTGTACCCGTGCTAGAGCAAGTGGCTCGCTCCGGTCGTCCGCTGCTGATCATTGCAGAAGACATCGAGAAAGAAGCCCTAGCAACCCTAGTGGTCAACCGTCTACGCGGTGTGCTGAACGTGGCTGCTGTTAAGGCTCCTGGCTTCGGCGATCGCCGTAAGGCCATGCTGGAAGACATCGCTGTGCTCACCGGCGGTCAACTGATCACCGAAGATGCTGGTCTGAAGCTCGACAACGCCAAGCTGGAAATGCTCGGCAAAGCTCGCCGCATCACCATCACCAAAGACACCACCACCATTGTTGCAGAAGGCAACGAAGTGGCTGTGAAGGGTCGCTGTGAACAAATCCGTCGTCAAATCGACGAAACCGATTCCTCCTACGATCGCGAAAAACTGCAAGAGCGCTTGGCTAAGCTCTCCGGCGGTGTGGCTGTGATTAAAGTCGGTGCTGCAACCGAAACCGAAATGAAGGATCGGAAGCTGCGCCTAGAAGATGCCATCAACGCGACCAAGGCAGCCGTTGAAGAAGGTATCGTTCCTGGTGGCGGCACCACCCTGGCTCACTTGGTTCCTGACCTAGAAAGCTGGGCTAGCACCACCCTCAGCGGTGAAGAGCTGATCGGTGCAGGTATTGTGGCTCGGGCGCTCACCGCTCCCCTGAAGCGCATTGCTGAAAACGCTGGTCAAAACGGTGCTGTGATTGCCGAGCGCGTCAAAGAAAAAGACTTCAACATCGGCTACAACGCCGCCACCAACGAATTCGTTGACATGTTTGAAGCTGGAATCGTGGATCCTGCCAAGGTGACCCGTTCCGCTCTGCAAAACGCAGCGTCTATCGCCGGCATGGTGCTCACCACCGAATGCATCGTGGTAGACAAGCCTGAGTCCAAGGAAGCAGCTGGCGCTGGCGCTGGCGCTGGCATGGGCGGCGACTTTGATTACTAAGGTCAACCTCTAGGGTCTAGGTCTAAGGTTAAGTCCTGAAACCCATACCTTAGGGACATCCATGGGGCGATCGCTGACCACCAACGGCGATCGCCTTTCCAAACTAGTTTGATCATCGGCGCTACTCGACGGCGGGTAGCGCATTTGTTTGTGTAAAGAGAGGTGAGTTTGCTAAACTCAGGCGTTGGATTCACCAGCACAAGTTACTACAATAAGCACAGTTAACCCATGAGGAGTGCGATCGCATCTCATCTACCAGATTCTCTAGGGTTCCCAGGTCATCGGAATGAGGAGCGCTGGAACCAGGAATGACAACCGGGCTGATTCTAATCACGGCTATCTTGATACTCGGCGGTGTCATTGCTACATTGGGCGATCGCATTGGAATGCGCGTAGGCAAAGCGCGCCTGAGTTTATTCAACCTCCGCCCCCGCCAGACAGCCACTGTCATTACTATTTTGACCGGTGGTGTGATCTCGGCCTCGACCCTGGCCATCTTATTTTTAATCAGCGATCAGCTGCGTACTGGAGTGTTTGAACTTCAGAACATCCAAGACGATCTAGCCATGGCGGGAGAGGAATTAGACGAAACCCAGGCAGAAAAATCTCGGATTCAAGGTGAGTTAGAGCGATCGGTAAATGAGCAGCGGCAGGCAGAGGCGCGACTCCAAGATATCAACCAATCTCTTGATGAGGCGATCGCCCGCCAGCGGCGTACCCAACAACAGTTAGAGCGCACCCGTAATAATTTAGATCAGCTAGAAACCAATTTCCGCCAAGCCCAAGATCAGTTAGAAACTGCTTCCCAGCAGGCTGATCAACTGCGGTCAGAAATTCAGGACATTCAGCAGGAACGGG
>DATNRH010000813.1 GCA_036703605.1 Candidatus Obscuribacterales bacterium
GGTCGCTAGCCTCGGCGCCATTGGACTGTTAACCGGCCTCACGGGATTCTGCCCCTTATACATCCCGTTTGGGATTAACACGCTGGAGAAAGAAAAAGAGCTCATCGACAGATTCAAGTCAGCAGCGGCCGGGCAGATGGACAGGTGTATGTCTATGATGGCCGGCTTCCGCCAGACACCCGCTGATTTTGGATCTCCAAGCGCCGGTCAGACCTGCGGGTCATGCCCACCATCGATTGGGGAAACCCCTGGTCGGCAAGGGTAAACATGTCATAGAGACGATCAGTAAAGGCTAGAAAAACAGGTTCATATGCAAGGTGGCCTTCTGCGTGGGAAACTAGATGATTTTCATCGTTGCGTAGCCTGAGCGGCAGCGCCACCTTGCACAAGCCGCTTGAAACAATGGACTGCGACCCACCAACCATCCATGCCGCTCCTAAGATGCCCACCTGGAGGTGGGAAGAAAAGGGAAGTGTTCTCAAGTCCTTACCGGTGTACGCAGATAACGGGAACCTAACCGAATCATTCGTGCGCTGGCGATCAAATTGGAATAATAGAGGTGTTATTTGATGGAGGGCATACGCTCGGTCAGGACCAGTCTAATCTGCGAAGGGTCATGCACATAGATCCCTTCAGATGTTTGCTCGGTTGGCAAGCCTGCTGCCTGAATATGATCAACGACGCGCTGCAACTCGCCAGCATTGTGCAGCACAATGGTAAAGTATCGCAATCCCAGTGCGTTGGCTGGCGCAGGTGGAATACCAGTTCCTTTCCAGGTGTTAAACGCAATGACATGGGGCTGTTGATCATCCAAACCGACCTCCCCCATACGAAAGCTTGGAACTACCGGCCCCTTTTGGAAACCCAGCACATCGTGATAGAAATTCATCGAGGCTTCAAGGTCCGAGACATACAAATGCATATGCCCGATCCGTGTGCCTTCAGGCAACGATAGATCGAGGCGTTCTCCTTCGTCTAACTCGCGAAAGAGCGCTTCAACATCCAGAGGGTCGCGCCCACTACCGGTCCTGCCATCGGTGTAACGCACTA
>DATNRH010000814.1 GCA_036703605.1 Candidatus Obscuribacterales bacterium
GACTACCCCAATGACCTCATCGAGCAAGAACAACGCTTGAAGCAGCAGAAGCAGCAGTTTCAACAAACCCACGAGCCAGTGGCAGGACGTGAGGTGATTTGGTCCATTAAATTGGCTCCTTAGCTTCAAGTTGTTTCGACAGCAGCCTGGTAAAACCGCATTTGTGCAAAGGGGAGCTGGCAGCGATCGCACTGGCCTGTTGCCCAATAACTAGGCAGTTGAAAGGCATGGTGACAGCAAGGACACTGCGACACCAGAGATCGCTGGTGGACTGCACAATGAGGTTGGTCAGCCAGTTGCCAGGTGAGTTGATGCCAGGGTGCTTCCGCGTAGCAGTCAGGACACAACCGCGTCGGCCAATGGAGCCCTGTTACTGACGGTAGCCACATCGCTTGCAAGCGATTCACGCTAACGCCTGTGAGCTGAGCCAGTTGCGGAAGGAGCGATGGGCTGGGTCTTCGTTGGCGAGAGGGGCTTTCCCAATAAGCGACGACATGCGATCGCACCCCCAGCATCGCAGCCAGATGAGCACTACTGAGGCAATTGGCGCGGCGAAAACGGCCCAGGAAGTGGCCAAAGCTCTCGTTGGGGTAGGGCTCGACCTGAAACAGCCACGGCTCGACTGAGGGCTGTAAGAAGTTCACTAGCGGCATCAGTCCTCTGTCCTTACTTAACCGCCAGTGAGCATTCTTTCACCACCTGTCTCAGTAAGGGCAACTCAATGCGTTTTTGGCCCCGTTGTAAGGTCCGAATCGCCGCTTCACAGAGGATTTGATTCAGGACACCGATATAGCCACGTGTAGCCTGGAGCAGCAGGCTCTGGGCTTTCGGGTTGGCCAGGTTCGAGGGTTCCGGTAATTGCAACACATGCTCTTCCCAGAGGGCCGTCATTTCCTGCAATTCTTCACTACCGAGGCGAGCAAAGCGATAGGCCGACAGAAATCGATAGAGCACTTGTTCATCTCGATTGATGACCGCATTGAGGCGATCCGTGCCTACCAGCACCACCGCAATTTCTAAGAGGTCTGAGATGTCTCTGATTTCAGACATCGCCTGAGCGGAGACCCGTTGCGCTTCGTCGAAGATAATCATCTCCACCTGGCAACTTCGGAGCACGTGGTAGACCCGTTCACGGAGATCGGGAATGCGTCCTCGGGTCGCTTGATACTGAAGACTCTCTAGCAGGCCAACAAACAGACTACTGACAGAAAGATTCTCGCGGCAGTGCCAGTACATTACCGGAATGATGGGAGCTTCCCCTGGCCGCTGAGTGACTTTGGATTTGAGGTGGTAAGTATCACAACTCACCGTCTTACCTGTGCGCGATTCTCCAATCACACGACAAGATTGTCGGGCCAGTCGTTTACCGTCTAGCCAGGTATGAAATTCCACCATCTGAGGCAATTCTAGGACGCGACGACGCCCCAGTTGGCGAATGCGTTCGTTGACATCGACATTGGTGTTATCAGCGTTATTGGGGTCAGAATCAGGGGTTTTAGACATGGGTAGAAGCTCCAGAATAGAACGTCGGTCGTTGGGTAGCACTTAAAGGCCATGCTCTTGACGCAACTGCTCGTAGTCGTAGACTCGAATGGCGGGCAAGGGCTTAGGGGCCTTTGACGATTCAGGCTTGGTTCCCTCAATCGGAGAGGCATCTTCGGCGATCGCGGCGGTAGGCAGTTGAGAGGGTTGGGAGGGTTCTGACAGCAGCTCATCAATGAATCGGGTACGATCGCGCATTTCGCTGAGGATGGATTGATTGGTAATCTCGGTGCGCGCTTCGCGTAAGCGCCGACTGATGGCTTTGGCTTCGGCGAGCGACAGGCGTTCCGTTTCCAGGTTTTGAGCGTGGGCACGGGTCAGAAAGACATCGCTCGCTCCCTGGGGTTGGTACACCAATACGGTCGTGATGTCGCGGGGGTCATAGCGCAAGACCACTTCGGCTCCGGCATAGCCAGCCAGGTATTCGCCGCGATAAATCAGGTTGGCAAAGCGCAGGTAGCCGCCCTGGTAAACCCGGCGACGGTTTTGGCGCATCAGCAGTAAATCGAGTTCGCGCTCTGCGGGAGGCACCCCTTGGGCCATTTGATTTGATCGCCAGCGGTCAATGCGGCGCTGTTGGCGATCGCGGGCATCCACTTGCTGGTTGTAGTTATCCACGATGTAGCGGATCAGCAGACCTTCAAGTTGCTCTAGGGTCAGGCAGGCGTCCGCTTTGATGGCTTTGAGGTGGGATTTGGCTTCGCGGGTGGTGTAGCCCGGTAGCATGGAGAAGAATTCCCGGTTGAGGGTGCCAAAAGGGCGTTCGACGATGCCGCCTTCGGCAGGACGGCGACGCAGGCACAGGACAATGCCTAAGCGGCTAGCGACCTGATCGATGTGGGCGGAGGTGAAGTCGGACCCGGCGTCGGTATACAGGTACTGGGGAACACCGTAGCTCTCCCACAAATTTTGGGGTTCGTAGCCGCGTTGGTACTGTTTGGGCAGGATGGCGTGGCGCAGCGCCAGTCCGGTGACAGGGGCACTCGGGCGTTCCATCCCCAGGTGAATCCCCATGATGCACCGGGAGTAGGTGTCAATGACGGTAGTGAGGGTGGGACGCCCCAAAATGTCGCCGTGGCTATCCACGACGAAGATGTCGGCAGGGGTGTGATCGCATTGCCACACCTGATTGCTATATTCAACGGCAATTTCAATCCCGGCTTTAGTCGTCAGATGGAGTTGATCGCCCTGCCAGCCAATGGAGCGTTTTTTCTGTTTCTGTTCTTGTTGTTCGATGATGGAGGCCAGGATGCGGTAGACCGTGCGGCGGCTCGGATAGTCAGTGGTGCCCAGGTCGGCGGCGTGGCTTTCGACAAGTTTAGCGACTTGGGCGCGGCTCATCTGGCGCGTGCCTCGATTGCCTTTGCGATACGTCTCCAGGATGAATTCGTGCCAGCTCTCGTCCACTTTGGATTGGCCTTCGTCACAGCGCACCGGGCGTTTGAGGCCCTCGATACCGCGATCGCGATACTGACGCACTAAGCGCTTGAGGTTCCGCACGCTCAGGTTCAGGGTGGCCGCCGCTGCGGTCTCGGCCTCTCGATACGTGGACTGTCCCCGATGGCTCTCTAAGCGTTGAATCACTTCAACGCGGCGGCGTTCCTCTGAAGACAGCGCTTCTAATTGCGGCAAGGCCAGAGGTTCACTTTTTTCGCTACTCTCACGTGCCACGATAGTTGTCATCACTCAGAAATTTGATGCCGCTACATTAAACGCTCTCAATCAGCCGCAGCACAACTACTTCAACCTTCTTTACCAGCCTCGAAATAGTGTCACGATAGTTGTCATCGCATTCGTGCCACGCTTGTTGTCATCGAAATCTCAAAGTCTTTGCAGGATAAGCCTTTTAGCCGCAGTCGCAGTCGCAGAAATCAGTCCCTAATTATTCCATTTCATTCAATACAAAATTACCGAAATCCTTGATAAGTATGGCTTTCAGCATCTATGACATTTATCGTGGCACAACCATGTCAGTTATCGTGGCACGCGACACTGATACTATTCTATATTCCACCTACTCACGATCGCTCTTAAAAGATACAGTAAAGGATAAGGATAAATTATTGATCCCAGGAAAGGATACGATAAATAAAAAACGGGATCAGCGATCACGGAAACAATGAGAACGCCACAAGTTATGTACAGCAGCACTTTCAGCCGCTAAAGACTACCTTACCTCCCCAATG
>DATNRH010000815.1 GCA_036703605.1 Candidatus Obscuribacterales bacterium
TAAAGCCGGGTGAATGGTCATGGCTGAAATATCCTGCCTCCGCTCCCCCGCTTCGCCACTCCCTTGGCAAGAAGGCGACAGATATCTGAGTACTGCCACCACCTTGCATGAGGAGCGTATCTGACTGGATTTGATGTCAACAGTTTGATATTGATGACAACTGCCAGTAGTTGTGCAAGACAGGCACCCCATCTAGGTCTAGACAGGGAGTCTCCCCGGGGCAAGTCTAGATCTTGCCCTGGAGTTAATCTACGCCTTACTGCAACTAAGCTAGGTCAAAGCGGTCTAGATTCATCACCTTATCCCAAGCCGCCACAAAGTCACGCACAAATTTAGGCTGGGCGTCGTGACATCCATAAACTTCTGCCAAGGCTCGGAGTTGAGAGTTTGACCCAAAGATCAGATCGACTCGGGTACCTGTCCACTTCAGGTCGCCAGTTTTGCGGTCGCGTCCTTCAAACACCTCCTGCTCATCCGAGGTCGCCTTCCACACCGTATTGAAATCTAGCAGGTTTGCGAAGAAGTCGTTGGTCAAGGTCTCGGGGCGTTGGGTGAAAACACCGTGCGGGGTGCCGCCAACATTAGTATTCAGCACCCGCATCCCGCCGATCAGCACCGTCATCTCTGGGGCGCTCAGGCTCAGCAGTTGGGCCTTATCCACCAGTAGCTCCTCCGCAGATAGGGTGTGACTACCAGCTTTCAGGTAATTGCGGAACCCGTCAGCCTTCGGCTCTAGGGGCGCAAAGGCTTCCACGTCGGTTTGTTCTTGGGTAGCATCGGCACGTCCCAGTTGGAACGGTACCGTGATGTCATGACCGGCATTTTTGGCGGACTGCTCAATCCCAGCACAGCCACCCAGCACGATCAGATCCGCTAGGGAAACCTGCTTGCCGCCGGTCTGGGATTGGTTGAACGCTTGCTGGATGGTTTCTAGGGTTTGCAGCACGGTCGCCAGTTGGGCGGGTTGATTCACCTCCCAATCTTTCTGCGGTGCCAGGCGAATGCGCGCCCCATTGGCTCCACCGCGCATGTCAGAGCCTCGGAAGGTCGATGCCGATGCCCAGGCAGTCGAGACCAGTTGGGATACGGATAATCCAGAGGACAGAATCTTAACTTTGAGCGCGGCAATCTCTTGGCCATCGATGAGTGGGTGGTTGACAGGGGGAACTGGATCTTGCCAGAGGAACTCGTCTTGGGGTACCTCTGGACCCAGGTAGCGATCGCGCGGGCCCATGTCGCGGTGGGTGAGCTTGAACCAGGCCTTGGCAAAGGCCAGTTCCAGTTCTTCTGGATGCTCTAGAAAGCGCCAGGCAATGGGCTCATAGATGGGATCCATCTTCATGGCCATGTCCGCCGTGGTCATGATTGGCGCATGGCGCTTGCTGGGGTCGTGGGCATCCGGGACGGTATCAGCTCCGGCTCCATCCTTCGGTTGCCACTGGTGGGCACCTGCCGGGCTTTTCACCAGTTCCCACTCGTAGCCAAACAGGTTTTCTAGGTAGTTGTTGTCCCATTTCACCGGGTTGGTCGTCCAAGCCCCTTCGATGCCGCTGGTGGTCGCATGGGCTCCGATGCCGGTACCAAAGCTGTTCCGCCACCCCAGGCCCTGCTCTTCAAGGCTGGCTCCCTCGGGTTCTGGCCCCACGAGGGCGGCATCTCCGGCTCCATGGCATTTCCCAAAGGTATGGCCACCAATCGTCAGCGCCACGGTTTCTTCGTCGTTCATCGCCATGCGACCAAAGGTTTCGCGAATATCTTGACCCGATGCCACTGGGTCAGGATTGCCGTTGGGGCCTTCTGGATTCACATAGATCAGCCCCATTTGTACCGCAGCCAGGGGGTTTTCTAGATCGCGATCGCCACTATAGCGCTCATCTCCCAACCATTCCTCTTCGGATCCCCAGTAAATATCGGTTTCGGGTTCCCAAATATCGGCCCGTCCGCCGGCAAACCCTAGGGTTTTAAAGCCCATGGATTCTAGGGCACAGGTGCCCGCCAAAATCATCAAGTCAGCCCAGGAAATGCTCTCGCCGTATTTCTGCTTAATCGGCCATAGCAGCAGGCGAGCTTTATCGAGGTTGGCGTTATCGGGCCAGCTATTGATCGGCGCAAACCGCTGGTTGCCGGTGCCGCCGCCGCCACGACCATCGCCGATGCGGTAGGTGCCAGCGCTATGCCAGGCCATGCGGATGAACAGCGGCCCGTAGTGACCATAGTCAGCGGGCCACCAGTCTTGGGAATTAGTCATGAGCTCGAATAGGTCTGCTTTGAGGGCAGCGTAATCGAGGCGCTTGAACGCTTCAGCGTAGTTAAACGACTCCCCCATGGGATTGGCTTTAGGGGAATGTTGATGGAGAATCTCCAGGTTTAATCGGTTCGGCCACCAATCTCGGTTAGACGTACCGTGACCAGCCGTCGCTCGTTGAAGTCCACCCATAAACGGGCATTTACTTTCACCGCTCATCATCTCTCCTCGTGAGTACAAGTTTGCAGGATTGCTCTCCATTGACTCTGAGCAGAGAATCGGTGAACCAACGCACTACACCACGTGTTGTTCTCAGGGCCCAATCCATTCTCGAGGCTTCAGCAAGTTGAATCAGAGAACCATTGAAGAGCGCTATAGTCATCGTCACATTAGTTGGGACGTCAAGAAACCGTGAAGACCTTGAACGCTTTAAACATTCATGTAGCAATAGCTTAACGATACTGACAACATCCGTGACAGCTAGCCAATGTTAGCGCTAATTGATTAAGTCGCTGAAACTCCCATCTGGCAGGGCTTTCAGGAAAACTGTTTAATGCAGTCCCCGTAACCCAGAACCCTTGATATACAAAGGATACAAGCAGCTTAAGATTTACTTTATAAATCAGCTCTTAGACCAACATTTTTCGACCTAACACTCCGCTAGGACGTGATATTCAACTCAGAATCTGGCTAATCATCCCGGCTGGGGATGTTAGACTGCTTCAAGATCCACCCGTCAAGCTAAATGTCAAGCTAAAAAGTAGTTAGATGGTGTTGCAGAATGGTGAGCAGCTAAAATGAGATTTTCAGCTTTGATATGACACCTATCGGAACCGTCGAAAGCTTATGGTGCTACCCAGTTAAAAGTATGCGCGGCGTGGAAATGCCCGAAATCTTTATGGGATTTTCAGGTATCCACGGCGATCGCTGCTATGCCTTCAAAAGTTCTACTGCCCGCAAAGGATTTCCTTATTTGAACGCGAATGTGCAGCAACAAATGTTGCAGTATCGTCCACAATATCGCTACCCAGAACGAGCCTGGAAGCCACCAAATTTAATTGAAGCAGCAAGCATCACACCAGGGGTGACACCTGCTAACAGTGATCCAGAAGACATGATTGTGGACATAGTCACTCCATCAGGCAAGATTGTTTCTGTCGATGACCCAGAACTGGTGCAACTCCTAGGTGAAGGACTCAACGAAAAGACCCAACTACATCTTGTGCGTTCAGACCGAGCTTTAACCGATTGCCGCCCAATTTCGTTAATCAGCTTATCCACGATTCGACAAATCGAATTAGAATGCTCAATACTAATTGATAAGCGTCGTTTTCGAGCCAACATCTACTTCGATTTTGTATCAGATGAAATCGGATTTACTGAAGATAATTTTGTCGGTCGCCGTCTACGGATTGGTTCAACCGCGACGGTCATGGTTCTTGAGCGCGACCCGCGTTGTAAGATGATTTCGCTCGATCCAGAGACAGGTGCGCATAATCCAGAAGTTTCACGGAACGTTGCCCAAGCACATGGAAACTTCGCTGGACTTTATTGCGCGGTTTTAGTTGAAGGAGTATTGAAAAAAGGCGATCGCATCGAATTGGAAACAGCTTGATGTTACGTGTCGGCTTCGGCTTCTTCCGGCAGTATTTAACGCACTTAAAGCAACAACATCTAACAATCCCGTTGCGCATTGACTGTTGAGGGTCTTCTCGTTGAGTTCAAGAGGTGTTAACAGCGGCTGAACTTGGTCTACTATCCAATCCAGTCAGACACGTCATAGATTCAAAGCAGTGGCAGTACCCTTTTTCTGCATTCTCTGCACAGAAGGGGATAAACCTACGGAGCTATTTTTATTCGCTCAGATAAACCAGAAGGCTATGACCTTAATGAAGGGCAGTGAAGGCATTGTTATAAGAGAATATTGTTATAGGATAATGCTGATGACTTTTGAGCCCATTTTATTGGCCGTTGCTGGTCACGATATTAGGTGGGACATAGCCAAGGATTCACAATCACAGTGCGATCGCTGCCGGTGCACATGGTACGGTATGGGGCTGGTCTAGTGGATAGAGCGAGTTTAGTTGTTGCTCAGAAACAAGACATACTTCAATGCTTAGACGTAGGAACATGACCGCTTAACGTAGACAAAAGATTGCCCACCCCAGAACCAGCAGGGTTGGCACCAGTCTAAGGCTTCGCCAGCGGTAGCCTGGGGTGGATACCTTGGTTGGGAACAACGCTCGAAGCTGCCACAGCCGACGCATGGACAATCCAACCAACAGAGCCAGTAGCCACCACCACAGGGCAATGGGTAGCCACTGCCAAGGGCCTAGTTGATAGCTGAGAGCCAATATCAGCAGGGTTTCTACACCATTTTTAATGCATTCAAAGCGATCGCCCTGTCTTGGAGGGTAAGCCAGCGACCAAGCCTGGACAATTAACATACCACCCAGAAAAGCCGTCAACATCAGAGTGCCAAAGGAAATGTCAGGAGAGGGCAGAGCCTGGCCAGTCAACAGTGCAGCAGCAACCTGATTACCCTGGGCATCGCTGGTGCTAGTCAACAACACCAACCCGCGCCCCGCTTCTGGTAGCCAACCTAAAAAAGCGTAGTAGCCGCCCGTGCGTCCATTGTGCATGACCATGGGTGCATCCTCCAGCTCTGTAAACACCCAACCCAAGCCGAAGTTGGGCTCACAGTCTTTGCTGTAGGGTTGCAAGCTCAGGGCCAGCGGTGGCCAGTCCGCCGCCATTGCCGCTGCCAAAAATCGGCCCATATCCGTCACCGTAGATTTGAGACCTCCGGCTGGGGCGTAGGCATCGAGTTGCCAATTGGCAGTCGGTAGGGTGTTTTCTCGGTGCCCCTGAGCTAGGCGCTCCGTGGTCTCAGGGTCAAGGGCGAAGTGGGTGTCCGCAAGCCCCAAGGGAGTTAGTACTTGGGTTTGCACCAAGGCTTCATAGGGCTGCCCCGCTGCGGTTGCTAGCAGTTGGCCCAACAGGGCAGGCCCCAAATTGGAATATTGACAAGTTGCAGGTTCTGAATCGGTGGGAGCGATCGCCCGATACAGATCCTCCGGGCGACTACCACGATAGGGATTGGCGGGGTAGAGGATAGCCTTCAAGCTTTTGGAGAGGGGCAGTCGGGGGAGACCAGCAGTGTGGGAGGCCAAGGACTGGAGAGAAATAGGAAAGCTGGCATCTCCCGGCAGCAGTTCATCGATTGGCGTACTCAGGGTCACCACCCCCTGGTTAACCTGGTCGGCCAGCAGTAGTGCCGTAAACACCTTGGTAATCGACCCAATTTCAAACAGTGTGTCTGCCGTCGGCACTGGGTGGGTGGAGTTCCCTGTCTTGCCTGCAAACGCCATCTCAGTTCCATCAGGAGTCATCAACAGCGCCGCCACGGCCCGTGTCCCTAGGCCCTGGGCAGCATAGTCTGCCACCTGCTGCTGTAGGGTTAGGGCAGGCTGGGTCAACCCTAGGGAGCAAACACTGACCCAGCTCACCAGGCCCAGAAGTAAACCGATAAAAGCGTAGTGTTTTAGATGAACCATGCCCTAGACCTAGCATTTCTACTGGCATTTTAGTGACGTAGCCAAGCATCCTCTATGACCTTTCGCCCGCCGTTACCCCAGAATCCGCAGCAGCGTAGCCACATCATGTAGAAGACTTGCCTGTGAACTATCCTTGAAGAATCTTGATAGAGCGATCGTTCCGGATGACCAAGACAACTTAGCGCAAACTGTTGAGTACAACAACCTAGTATCAACTCCATCCCATTGCCTAGATGGGAATGTGCTGCCAGTCTTGATAGATTTAATCGAGAGAGTCCGCATATCAACACTTTGCAATAAGTTTTAAAGAAAGCTTGCAAACCGTGAGGGAGCGCTTTACTCTGATTGAATGCATTGATCTGGGTACAGATCAAGCCCCTAAGAGATTTGGCTTTGCGAATCGACTGGGTTCTTAACGCTAGTAAGGGAGAAATCGGTTCATTGTCTCGTCGTTATTTATTCACGTCTGAATCTGTTACCGAGGGGCATCCCGACAAAATTTGTGATCAAATTTCGGATGCTATCCTAGACGCACTCCTGACTGCTGATCCCACCAGTCGAGTTGCGGCTGAAACGGTGGTCAATACAGGTCTTGTATTGATTACAGGAGAAATCTCATCCACGGCTCCGGTTAACTACGTTGACGTGGTTCGCCAAAAAATTGCTGAAATTGGCTACACCGATGCAAACAATGGCTTTTCGGCTAGTAGCTGTTCGGTTATTTTGGCGATCGATGAGCAATCTCCTGATATTGCTCAAGGGGTTGATCAGGCCCATGAGAGCCGAGAACAAGCCAGTGATGAAGAGCTCGATGCGATCGGCGCTGGTGACCAAGGGTTGATGTTTGGGTTTGCCTGCAATGAAACCCCGGAATTGATGCCATTGCCCATTAGCTTGGCTCACCGGATTTCTCGCAGCCTAGCGTCAGTTCGTAAGTCTGAACAGTTGCCCTACCTGCGTCCAGATGGCAAGACCCAGGTGACGGTCTTATATGAAGATGGTAAGCCCGTGGGCATTGATACCATCTTGGTATCTACCCAACATACGCCCACCATTGATGCCATTACCGATGATGCCGGGGTGCAGGCGCGTATTCGCGAAGACCTGTGGGAAGCCGTAGTCACATCGGCTTTTTCTGACCTCAGCCTACGGCCTAGCGATCGCACTCGTTTCTTGGTGAATCCAACGGGCAAGTTTGTCATTGGTGGACCTCAAGGCGACTCAGGGCTAACGGGTCGTAAGATTATCGTCGATACCTACGGCGGTTATTCTCGCCACGGCGGCGGTGCCTTCTCGGGCAAAGATCCCACCAAGGTGGATCGAAGCGCAGCCTATGCGAGTCGTTATGTCGCTAAAAACATTGTGGCTGCAGGTCTTGCCGAGAAATGTGAGGTGCAGCTCAGCTATGCCATTGGGGTGGCGCGTCCAGTGAGCATCATGGTAGACACCTTCGGCACGGGCAAGGTTGAAGAAGAGCAACTGTTGGATTTGGTCAGACGGCACTTTGAGCTACGTCCAGCGGGCATCATCCAAGCTTTCAATCTGACGCGCCTACCTGCGCAATTTGGCGGTAAGTTCTACCAAAATGTGGCGGCCTATGGCCACTTTGGACGCACCGATCTAGATCTACCGTGGGAGCAAACCGATAAGGCAGAGCTTCTTCGGGAAGAAGCTGCTACGTCGCTGGTTGTCTAAGGACAATTGGTCTAAGGACGATTCCCCCATTCATACCTGCGCCCTAACTTCCGGTGAGCGATCGCTAAGGTTGGGGCGCTCTTTTTATGGAGGGCGATCGCCTAGTAAGACGCATCCTATCAAGTCTATAGCCACGTCATTCAAAAACTATCTTTCCGATTCAACGAACGGAGACGAGTTTGCATTGGCATCGGTATCTGGCACAGGGGCTAAGGCTTCTACCTCAAATTGGTAGAGAGCATCACTATCTTGGAAGGGTAAATCGGCCACCGAGTGAATGTAGTTTCGCTCTAGCAGCGCCTCTCCCAGGCGAGTGGCTTCTAAGCGGGTGCCTTTGTGGTGACGCACCAACCAGGTTACCGCTTCAGCACCGGTAAAGCTTTTGGGGTAAAGATTGAGACGGTAGCGGTGCTTTTTCAATGCGACACCCTCTTCGCCGGCCATCGCTTGGGCGATCGCTTTTAGATTATCCTCGTAGGTTTGGGCAAGCTGCGTTGGATCGGGTTCTGTGGCAATCAGCAACGCCATGCCATTCCGTACAATTTGCTGCAGCCGCATCACAATACCCCCAGCCGCCACCCCCCAACCAACACAGAGCAGTAGCGTTACGCCTCGATTCAGTAGGGGAATATCGCCATACCCAGACAGGGCTGCCAGCATTTTCACAAACCCCACCCCCAGGGCAAGGGCCACAATTCCGCCAGGAATGGCGCTACGGAGGGATTGAACGGTCATGACCATCTGCCTGCGTTAACCATCCTTTCGATCCTAGGTGATCGGGCCATGGGCCTGTCAACCGCCTAAAGAGCGATCCAGCCAGGTCAGCAACCTGAACAGCAAGAATTTTCTCCCATGGAGAAGAGTTAGCAGCGATCGCCCTTGTTAAGCACCCGTTTCCAACACCCGTTTTAAACACCCACCGCCACGAGGGTCGCCTGCTGTAGATCCAGCGCCTGTTGCAGCACCTCCGCACCAGCTCCCATTTGGCAAGACTGTTCCGTGAGATGGCGACGCCAAAGACGGCTACCGGGTTGCCCCGCAAAAAGGTGGATCATATGGCGGGTAATTTTGTTCAGCTTCTGACCGCGATCGCTCCACCGTTGCACATAGGGCAGCATGGCGGCCACCACCTGGGCACGGCTGGGGGGGGCGATCGCTTCTCCATAGATATCGCGATCGACGGTGGCAAAGAGGTAGGGATGATCATAGGCAGCGCGGCCGATCATCACGGCGTCTACGGCTGTGAGGTGCTGGGCGACTTGCTCTAGGGTAGTGATGCCGCCGTTCACCTCGATCCATAGATGGGGAAACTCTTGCTTGAGGCGATAGACATCGTCATAGCGCAGGGGCGGCACGGTGCGGTTTTCCTTGGGGCTGAGACCCTGCAGCCAGGCCTTGCGGGCATGGACGGTAAAGTGTTGACAGCCGGCTTGGGCAACGGTGGCCACAAACTGCACCATATCCTCATAGCGATCGTGATCATCAATGCCAATGCGATGCTTGACGGTCACCGGCAGACGAGTAGCGGCTTTCATGGCAGCCACCCCTTCCGCTACCAGCTCCGGCTGGGCCATGAGACAGGCTCCAAAGTTGCCAGTCTGCACCCGATCGCTAGGGCAACCCACATTCAGATTCACCTCGTCGTAGCCCATCTCCTCCGCAATCTGGGCACAGCGGGCCAGGTCTTGAGGACGATCGCCCCCGATTTGCAGCGCTAACGGTTTCTCCTCGGGCGAAAATCCCAATAGATGGTCGCGATCGCCATGGAGAATGGCAGCCGTGGTCACCATTTCGGTATAGAGCAAGGTACGGCGCGTGATCTGCCGCATGAAATAGCGATAATGGCGATCGGTGCGATCCATCATCGGCGCAATGCTCAGCGGATTGCCCACCGGAGCAATCGCCGCAGCTAAAGGAGACAGGTTAGACAAAGCACAATTCCAAACAGACTTACATCCACTCTGCCGTGGGTCTGATGCGATCGTCAAGCCACCTCACCCCATGGTTTGCATGAGCATTTGAAAGGTAGCGGTGTTGCGTACCGGATCAAAATTAGAGTCGGTTTTCGCCATCACCTTATATAGATTGGGGCTGAGGATAATAGCCCGCTTCAGGCATTTGAGGGCGTGGGCAGCATCATCGAGGCTGGCGAAGGATGACGCCTTGCCATACCAAGCTTGAGGATTGTTGTTCATGCATTTGAGGGAATTATCAAAGCTAGCGATCGCTTCCTCATGGCGATTGAGCTTAGCCAGCACCGTCCCCCGCTGATTCCATGCGTAGTAGCAGGTTTGTTTAATGGTCAGAGCGGTGTCGAGACTGGTGAGCGCATCGCCATAGCGCCGCAGCGACACCAGCGAAACAGCCCGGTTGTACCAGGCCCGGTAGTTATCAGGGCGGAGCTCCACGGTTTTCTCAAAGCACACCATCGCCTCTTTATAGCGATAGAGCCCCATCAGAGCATGGCCCTTGTTGTACCAAATCTTGTAGTCATCGGGACTGTGGGTAATGGCTTGGTCGAAACTGGTGATCGCTTCTTCAAACTGCTCCATGCGCGTTTGGGCCAACCCGCGGCCATGCCAGGCTAGCGCGTAGGACGAACAATAGCGAATCGCCTGATCAAAGCTAGCGACGGCTTCTACAAATGCCCCCATTTTAGACAGCGCATAGCCCCGTCGGCTCCAAGCTTCATGGTTATCTGGGCAGGTTTTCAGATATTTATCAAACTTAGCGATCGCCCCTTCATAGCGATGAATTTTGTACAATGTGTTGCCCTGGCTAAACCAGGTATGGGCGTCACTATTATTAGTCATGGTAGAGCGCATACAAAAGCCCTAGCTAAATGGCGGAATTGAGCAATGTAAAGCGGCCCATCAGCAAACCTGATGGCACGCCCGATGATGGAGACATAGCATCTAAACCCGTACCCGCCGGAGGCAACAACGGTAGGTCAATTCATGGGAAAATCGACCGCTTACAACCCTTTATGGACTCAGGGGCAACATGCATTCTACTGACCACCGTAGGCCGTAGCTGTGTCTAACATGCATGGATTCCTAAGGGCAAGTACCCCACGGATGGAGTAGAAAAAGCAGTGCGATATCAATGTAGTGCAACCCTATATGACATTCAGACCTGATTTTTTCAGCTTATCACCGCTGTCTTCTAAATGACATCCGCAAACTCTACACTTACGGGATATTTGCATCCAGGAGGATTAGTATGAAGTTTTGAAGAATTTTATCAGTGAATGGTGAGCGATCGCCCATTGCTCAACGCCACCGTTCACCAGACAATGGAGCAGGACAGCAATGGGGAACGTCCTATCGAAAACCCCGCGCACATGATGGAAGGATATGGGCCATGGCAGACGCGATCGCATACCGGATTGAGAAAGACTCGATGGGAGAACGCCAAATCCCTGATGCCGTCTACTACGGCATTCAAACCCTACGGGCAACAGAGAACTTTCCCATCAGCGGTCTGCGCCCTCTGCCCACCTATGTAGACGCCTGTTTGCTGATCAAAAAAGCAACGGCGATCGCCAATGCAGAACTGGGCTGCATTCCTGCCGACCTCAGCCAAGCGATCGTGCAAGCGGCCGATGAAATTCTTCAGGGTAGCCTGCGGGATCAGTTTGTGGTGGATGTGTACCAAGCCGGAGCTGGCACCTCCCACCATATGAATGTTAACGAGGTGCTGGCCAACCGCGCCTTAGAGCTCTTGGGCGACCAGAAGGGGAACTACACCCGCGTCAGCCCCAACGACCATGTCAACTATGGGCAATCCACCAACGACGTGATTCCCACAGCCATTCGCATTGGCGGCCTGCTGGCCCTAGAACACTCGCTCTATCCAGCCCTCACCGACGCGATCGCTGCCCTAGATGCGAAAGCAGAGGAATTCCACGCCGTGGTTAAGTCAGGCCGCACCCACCTGCAAGATGCCGTACCCGTGCGCTTGGGCGAAACCTTTAAAGCCTGGGCCCAGATTCTCACCGACCATTTCAACCGCCTGGAAGCCGCCGCCCAAGGCCTGACCATTCTAGGGATTGGGGGCAGCGCCGCTGGCACAGGATTGAACACCCATCCCCAATACCGCTATCGAGTCACTCAACTGCTCAGCGACTTGATGGGCCAGCCCCTGAAACCCGCCCCCCATCTGATGGCAGCCATGCAAAGTATGGCCCCGTTTGTGGCGGTGTCTGGAGCTTTGCGGAACCTGGCGCAGGATTGCGTCAAGATATCCCACGATCTGCGCTTGATGGATTCTGGCCCCAAAACCGGTCTGAAGGAAATCCAACTGCCGCCGGTGCAGCCTGGTTCTTCGATTATGCCGGGTAAGTATAACCCGGTGATGGCAGAAATGACCTCTATGGTTTGCTTCCAAGTGATGGGTTACGACAGTGCGATCGCTCTGGCAGCCCAGGCCGGACAACTGGAACTCAACGTGATGATGCCGCTGATTGCCTACGATCTCATCCACAGTATCGAAATCCTTGGCAACACCCTGGCCGCCCTCACCCATCGCTGCATCCGAGGCATTGTCGCCCAGAGCGATCGCTGCCATGACTATGCCGAGGGCAGCCTAGCGCTGGTGACGGCTCTGAATCCCCATATTGGTTACCTAAATGCCGCAGCGATCGCCAAGGAATCGCTCGAAACGGGTAAATCCCTGCGGCAACTGGTGCTGGAGAAGCAGTTGATGAGTCCCGAGGATCTGGCCCAGGTGCTCGATCTGGACACCATGAGCTTGCCGCCCAAACCGTCTATCTGAGCTTGGGTTCCAACACAAGGAGTAGTGTAGAGTGCTGTTAGGCGAAGCCGTAACGCACTGTCTCGCAAAGCTTTAATGCGTACGCGATCGCTTGAGCATCCTACACATCTAGATAAGCTTTTATGTATGTTGCTGTTTAGCGAAGCCATCATGTACTGTTTTGTAAGGCTTTAATGCGTTACGCGATCGCGATCGCATCCTACATCTCAATCACTTCAAAATGTCGCTGCATATTATCAAGATGCTTCAAAGTCTCTCGCCCTCGGGGAGAGGGATTTAGGGTGAGGGCACAATGTAGCAGGTCATCAGAGAACTGTACAACATACTGTTTTGCAACGCTTTGATGCGTTTCGCTGTCGCGAACGCATCCTACAGATCGATCCATGGAAAAGGGCTAGAGCAAGGACTATATCCTGGATCTAACCCTTTAACCAGATTGGATAGATGAGGTAAAGCCTAGGAAACGGCCACTTTCTCCTGGGCTAGGAACTGCTCTAGCTGGTCTAGGGCTTCGGCATCAACCTTAGTTTGCATGGGGCAGAATTTGGGCCCACACATAGAGCAAAATTCCGCTGTTTTATAGATATCGGCGGGTAGGGTTTCGTCGTGATACTCCCGAGCGCGATCGGGGTCGAGGGAGAGTTCAAACTGGCGGTTCCAGTCAAAGTTGTAGCGCGCATGGGATAGGGCATCATCGCGATCGCGGGCTCCCGGTCGATGGCGAGCGACGTCGGCGGCATGGGCGGCAATTTTGTAGGCAATCAGGCCATTGCGCACATCCTCCGCATTGGGCAAACCCAGATGTTCCTTGGGTGTCACATAGCAGAGCATGGCGGTGCCATACCAACCGGCCATGGCGGCTCCAATGGCGGAGGTAATATGGTCATAGCCCGGTGCGATGTCGGTCACCAGCGGGCCTAGGACATAAAACGGCGCTTCGGAACATTCCTCCATTTGTTTGCGCACATTAAACTCAATTTGATCCATAGGTACATGCCCCGGCCCTTCCACCATGACCTGCACATCCTGAGCCCAAGCGCGGCGGGTCAGGTCACCCAGAGTTTTTAATTCAGCTAACTGGGCCGCATCGGAGGCATCGTGCAGGCAGCCTGGTCGCAGGGAGTCGCCTAGACTGAAGGACACATCATAGCGTTTGAAGATTTCGATGATGTCATCAAAGTGGCTATAGAGGGGATTTTGCCGATGGTGGTGCAGCATCCAGCGGGCAATAATGCCGCCACCCCGCGATACGATGCCGGTAATCCGGTTTTTCACCAAGGGCAAATGCTCGATCAAAATGCCCGCATGGATGGTCATATAGTCCACGCCTTGCTGGGCATGTTTTTCGATGATGTGCAGAAAATCATCGGGGGTGAGCTGTTCGATCGCCCCATGCACCGACTCTAGAGCCTGGTAAATGGGCACCGTGCCAATGGGAATGGGCGAGGCTTGGATGATGGCGGTGCGAATGGCATCCAGGTCACCGCCGCCGGTGGATAGATCCATCAACGTATCTGCACCATATTTAACCGCTAACTGTAGCTTGGCTACTTCGTCATCCAAGTTGGATGAGTTGGGTGACGCGCCGATATTGGCATTGACCTTGCAGGTGGCGGCGATGCCGATACCCATGGGTTCCAGATTGGCATGGTTGATGTTGGCGGGAATAATCATCCGCCCCCGCGCCACTTCAGCTTGGATGAGTTCCGGGGATAGGTTTTCCCGTTGCGCCACATAGCGCATTTCTTCGGTCAAGATGCCCTGCCGAGCATAGTGCATCTGCGTCACGATCGGCTGACCGCGACGAGGGCTAACCCACGATTCACGCATATTTAATTCCTCAGATAGTCGCTTCCCTCCGCCGGTATGAGCCGGACTCAGGTTCTCAGGGTATATTCTCAGCCTGGTTTCCCAGACACCCCTAGCGGTTGTGAATTTAATCTACCATGCCGTGTCCTAGGTCAACAAGGTCGTTACAAAAGGATGGCGATCGCAACACTTATTGATGAACTGATGAACTTGGGTTGAGAGGATGGGTGAACAGGGGGGCGATCGCCTTGGGGGGAACTGCCATAAGTACCGTTAGATGGAAGCATCCACCAATCTAGGTGTATGGCAGTCAAGATGATTGACGGTATTCTAAAGATCATCACGTCATCGCTTGTATCGTTGTGAACACGTAGATGCTTTAGGGAATGGTAACGATGGATCATCTTGAATATCCGTAAGCTCAACCTTCAATAGGGAATGAAGACTGGCTGGACTGATGGATGGCTATCTACTTTTGTGATTGTTAATCGCCACTCAAATCGGGGTAATCAACCATGACTGATGTTTTCCTCTCCTACTGTCGCCGTAATCAAGCGTTTGCTGGAAAGCTATATCAACACCTTACCCAAGATGGCAAAGCAGTATGGGTGGACTGGAACGATATTCCACCCAATGCCGATTGGCGGCTAGAAATTGCGGAAGGTATTCAAAAAGCCCATACCGTTATTTTTGTTCTCAGTCCAGAGTGGCTAGCGTCCTATGAGTGTAATGTTGAGCTAGAGCAGGCCGTTGCCCTGAATAAGCGATTGCTGCCTATTGTCTGTCAGGACGTGCAATATAAAGATGTTTCTCCTACCTTAGCGGCACTCAACTGGATCTTTTTTCGAGATACAGATGATTTTAAAACAGCCTATCGAGCGCTGATCACGGCCCTAGATACAGATTTAGACCATGTAAAATACCACACCAAACTATTGGCGCGATCGCTGGAATGGGATAAGCGCGATCGCGACCCTAGTTTTCTGCTTCAAGGATCGCTGTTGAGCGAGGCAGAACTATGGTTGACCACGTCCCAGGGTAAAAGTCCCCTGCCAACTCAACTTCAGTCTGAATACGTAGTCACCAGCAGCCAAAAGCGATCGCAACGGCAACGGATCACAATTGTGGGTGCAACAGTGGGTTTTGTGATTGCCTGTGGATTAGCGATTACCGCCTTTGCTCAGTATCACGTGGCGGAGCGAGAACGACGGTTAGTGGAAGAACTGCAAACGGCGACGCTGAGTGAGACAGCCAGGGCAACGTTTACAACCCATGATCAGCTACGAGGTTTGTTGGCTAGCACTAAGGCCAATATCCATCTAGCTGAGTTGGGATGGATCACGTCAGATAACCCTATTCATCAAAGCACAGAAGATAATCTTAGATATCTTTTTCAGCTAATAACCGAACAAAATCGCATGGAAGACCATGTTGACCTGATTACAAACCTGCATGTGAGACCAGATGGACAAATGGTATCGTCAACGAGTGCAGATAACACCATCAAGCTATGGCGTCCGGATGGCAGTTTGGTAACAACCCTTGAGGGACATGAGGGAACCGTCTGGACAGCCATTTTTTCCCGAGATGGGCAGCGACTGGCCTCGTCTAGTGATGATGGAACGGTAAAAATCTGGAGCGTTGATGGCACCTTATTGAATACCCTAACCTATGATGCGCCCCTATGGAGTGTGGATTTTAATGCGGCCGGCGATACCTTAGCGATCGCTTCTGCCGATTCAACCATTCGCTTAGTTGACCTAGAAGGGAATGAGCTCCGGCGATGGTCAGTTGGACAAGATAAGGTGTTTAGCATTCGCTTTTCACCCGATGGTCAGCAACTCATCTCTGGCAGTGGTGACAAAATTGCTCGCCTTTGGGATTTAGATGGATCGTTATTGCAGGCGTTTGAAGGTCATGAGGGCGAAATCTGGGCCGTACGCTTCTCGCCTGATGGACAACGCATTGCAACCGCTAGTGCTGATGATACCTTACGGCTCTGGGATATTCAGGGTAATCTCTTGAGAGTTCTAGAAGGACATACATCTGGAGTCATTAGTGCAAATTTCAGTTCCGATGGACAACGCTTAGTTTCGGCTAGTGCAGATCATACAGTGCGAGTTTGGTCTACAGAAACGGGGCTGCTGATCGACACCTTTCGCCATTTAGATATTGCCTCTGGAGCTGCATTCCTTGATCGAGATACCGTTGTATCCACCAGCTATGATAAGACGCTGCGAATCTGGAACATCGCCGGAGAATTATACCAGGATATTCAAGGGCATACTCGTCGGGTGCTCAGTGTTGCTATAAGCGGAGATGGAGAGGCGATCGCTTCCACCAGCACCGATACCACTATCCAAATCTGGCGACGGAATAACCAGAACTTTTTTACCCGAGAGCTAACCATCACACAACCTCAAGGTATTCCTAATTCCGTCAGCTTGGATGCAACCGGTGATTTAATTGTGGTCGGTGGTTCTGACGGTCAGCTTTATCTATGGAATCGCCAAGGTGACCTCCTGCGCACCGTGAATGCCGATACTCAAGAGATACTAAGCGTTCATATCTCCCCTGATGGACAATGGATTGCCTCCGCAGGAGATGATAAGATTATCCGGATATGGACGAGGCAGGGAGAGTTGGCACGAGAGCTATCAGGGCATCGAGAAGGGGTGCGCATGGTAACCTTTTCGCCCGATGGTCAATACCTAGCCTCTGCTAGTAGCGATAATACGGCGCGGATCTGGACGGTGGAGGGAGCGTTGGTTCATACTCTGGAAGGCCATCAGGCAGGTGTCTATAGCGTATCGTTTTCGCCTGATGGACAGCGTTTAGCCTCGGGAAGTATGGATAATACCGTCATCCTTTGGTCGATGAATGGCGAACTGTTGGAACAGTTTACAGCACACCGTTCAGGGGTCACATCGGTTAGTTTTAGTCCTTTCGGTGAGATTTTAGCTTCTGGCAGCTTTGATAATACGGTGAAGCTTTGGTCTCTAGATGGTACATTACTGCAAACCCTAGAGGGACATCAGCAACGAGTGGCAGCGATCGCATTTCATCCTGATGGTGATCGTCTGATCTCGGGTGCCGCCGATCGGGTAGTGAAGATTTGGGATTTGACGGCCGTGCCCGCCACTCCCCTAACCCGCACCGAGTTGATCGACCAAAGCTGTCAGTGGTTAAGTGACTACCTGCGCCACAACCGTCATGTCTTAGAGAGCGATCGCTCCCTTTGCTCTGGTCGTGCTGGCATTGTTGAATGAGGCTATGACATCAGAAGGTGAGCCATCAAGGTCGTGTGAGCGTCTCGCCCACGGTTCTCTATAAGTATGAGTTGCCATTGAAGTCTTTAGGGTCTTCATGGTATGGGTATGGGGGTCAAACCGGGGAATGGGTGGCGATCGCCCTAGATCTTGCTACGATTAGGTACCTCATGGTGATGACCCGCGTTTTCGTCGGCGTGACGTTCCTACTATCCTGCAAAGAAAACTATGGTGACTGAGCCGCTTGTATTGTGTTTGGGCGAAGTGCTGTTTGACCGGATTGCAGACCAGCCCGGTTTGGCGGTGGATGAGGTGGTGTCTTGGACACCCTATCCAGGAGGGGCTCCGGCCAATGTAGCTTGTGCGCTGGTGAAACTGGGTACGGCGGCAGGATTTGTAGGCTGTGTGGGAGAAGATGAGCCGGGGCAAATTTTGGTGGAATTGCTGCGTACCACCGGAGTGAATGGAGTGGGTATTCAGCGCCATGGCACAGCGCCCACCCGTGAGGTCTACGTCGTGCGTTCCCTAGAAGGCGATCGCCAGTTTGCAGGCTTCGGCGATCGCGATACCACGGTCTTTGCTGATACACGCCTACAGGCCGATTTATTGCCCGGTGCCTTGTTTGATGCCGCAGAAATCTTGGTGTTGGGCACCTTGGAACTAGCCTATCCCACCACGCGCCAAGCGATTGATCGGGCCCTAGATTTTGCCGACGATCGCTTCCTCAAGGTGATGATAGATGTGAACTGGCGGCCGATGTTTTGGCCCGATCCTAAACAAGCCAAGTCGTTGATTCGTCAGTATCTTGAACGGGCCGACTTCCTGAAGCTCTCGGATGATGAAGCTCTGTGGCTGTTTAACACCGTAGAACCAGCGGCGATCGCCCATCTGCTGGGGCATGTGGAAGGGGTCTTGGTGACCGCCGGGGAAAAGGGCTGCACCTATTACCTGGGCGACCATGAAGGCAAGCTACCCGCTTTCTCCTTGGATGTGGAGGACACTACCGGCGCGGGCGATAGCTTCTTGGCCGGGTTCATCCATCAACTGTGTCAACGGGGCATGGAGGCTCTCAAGGATGCGGATCAGGTGCGGCAGATGGTCACCTATGCCAGTGCGGTGGGTGCCTTGACTACGTTGAGAGCGGGCGCGATCGCTGCTCAACCAACG
>DATNRH010000816.1 GCA_036703605.1 Candidatus Obscuribacterales bacterium
CATTAACGTTTGTCAACCAGGCCTATTGCCACTATTGCCAGACAACGATGGATCAGCTCGTGGGGCAGAATTTCTTTGCGCTGTTACCAGAGAGCGATCGCCCCTCTCTACAGCAGCGGGTGCAAACCTTAGGCAAGACAAGTTCTAGTACAACCTATGAATGCTCCACAGTCGCTTCAGATGGATCGATCTACAGGCAAACATGGCTGATCCTGGCTGTGCAAGATGCCAATGGCAATCTGGTGGAATTTCAGGCGATGGGTCAAGGGCAGAGCGATCGCCCTTCATCCCTTAACGGACTGGATCAAGGCGAACATTATCGACAGGCTGTAGACCAATCACCCAATCCTATTTTCTCCCTCAATCGCCAAGGACAGGTTCAAACCTGCAATGTGGCCTGCAAAACACTGTTGCAGTATGATGCAGATGTATTAGGTCAACCCTTTCGATCCTTACTCATTGCAGACATTCAGGATACCGTAGACCAGCTTTTGGTACAAGTGTTTCGTGGCGAGTCTATCAGCGGCGTAGAGCTAGTTTACCCTTGTCGCGATGGACAAGAGTACTGCATGATTTCACGGATTTATCCCCTACGAGATCAGTCAGGAAGCGTCCAGGGCTGCGTTGTCGCCAACACCGATATCCGCGATCGCAAGGAGATGGAAGAATCTCTACGGCAAAGTGAAGCCAGGCTTCGCGCTGTCTTTCAGCAAAACCAGGTTGGCATGAATCGAGCGGCCCTCAACGGTCAATTCTTGGAAGTCAACCCGGCCCTTTGCCAACTGTTGGGTTACACCGAAGCAGAACTGCTCTCACTCACTTACCACCACATTACCCATCCGGATGACCAAGCTATCGAAAATGAGTTATGTCGTCAATTAAATAATCGACAAATTCCTTATTATGCGATGGAAAAGCGATATATCAAAAAAACAGGGGAGATCTGCTGGGTCAAGATCAGTGTCAGTGTTATCTTAGATGATCATGATCATGCCCTGTTTAGTGTAGCAATCGTTGAAAACATCCATGAACGCAAGCAGATTGAGGCAGCCCTTCAGCAAAGCCAACAACGCTATCAGATGGCGATCGCAGCCGGTGAAGTAGGGGTGTGGGATTGGCAATTGGCCAGCGGTGAGATGTATCTCGACCCGCAGTTAAAAAGCATGTTGGGGTATACCGATCAGGATATTCAAAATACCATCGAGGATTGGACAGGCTACGTCCATCCCGACGATCGCCCTGTCGTTGGGGCGGCTGTTCAGGACGTCTTAGCGGGCAAAACGCCGACGTTTCATGTGGAGCATCGCATGCTGCACCGAGATGGTAGTATTCGCTGGTTTTTGGCGCGGGGGCATGTGAGTCGCGATCGCCACGGTAACCCTGAGCGGCTGCTGGGTACCGACACAGATATTACCCAACGCAAACAAACCGAACTCCACATTCGCTACCAAGTGCAGCGAGAACAGGGGCTCAATCGAGTGATTCGCGCTATCCGCCAATCTCTAGATCTAGATACGATTTTTGCGACGGCTACCTGTGAAATTGGTTCCCTATTGCCTGCCAACCATGTGCAAATTTGGCAGTGCTTGATGGCTCAAGGATACTGGAAAAACCTGGTTGATCATCGACGGCATCCTGGTCTTTTTGACGGCACCACCCTAGAAGTCGCTATGGATCACCTGCTATCCCAGCGGTTACTAGAACAGCGGTTTATGACCGTCGATCATCCCGAACAAGATTATCCAGCGTTAGCAGCAGCTTTTCCTGGGGCCTGGATGTTATTTCTCCTAGATATTGAAGGTGAGAGCCAGGGCGATCGCTATACTTGGGGAGCCCTAACCTTAACGAAAGATCCAACCCTAGGCGGCTGGCAGTCGGCAGAGGTAGAGTTAGCTCACATTATTGCCGACCAATTGGCGATCGCCATTCAACAGTCTGAACTCGTTGTCCGAGTCAAGCAGCTCAACAACACGTTAGAAAATACAGTGCATCAACGCACGGCTCAGCTCAATCAGAGTTTGGAATTTGAGGCATTACTCAAGCGCATTACAGATAAGGTACGAGATAGCTTAGATGAATGTGCTATTTTACAAACGGCGGTGAATGAATTATCCACTATCATGCAAACCCTCAGTTGTGATGCCGCCCTCTACGACTTGACAGAGCGCACCTCCACCGTCATCTATGAAAGCACCGAGTCGTCCCTGCCATCCTCCCAAGGCATGACCATCGCCATAGCAGACTATGAGGACTATTATCAGCAACTTTTACAAGGCAACCCGCTTCATTACTGCACTTTAGACTTCATGC
>DATNRH010000817.1 GCA_036703605.1 Candidatus Obscuribacterales bacterium
GTTGATTGACCTGGTGGCTCCAGGACTGAATCAATCACCAGAAGGGTTAGAAATTCGAGCGATCGCCATCCAGCAACTGCGGATTATGGCTCCCATGGCCCTGCTTGCCGGTCTGATTGGCATTGGCTTTGGCACCCTCAACGCCGCCGATCAATATTGGCTGCCCTCCATCAGCCCCATCTTTTCCAGCGTCGCCCTCCTAGGCGGTTTAGGATTACTCGTTCTCCACCTGGGTAGCGCCGTCACCGATCCTGAGAATGCCGTACTCGGGGGCATGGTTTTAGCCTGGGGTACCCTAGCGGGGGCTGTGCTGCAGTGGCTAGTGCAGGTGCCGGCCCAATGGCGATCGGGCCTAGGGCGACTGCGGCTACGCTTCAATATTCGTCGTCCTGGTGTCCAAGACATCATCCGCATCCTGATGCCGGCTACCTTTTCCTCCGGCATGATGCAGATCAATGTCTATACCGACCTCTTCTTTGCCTCCTACCTCCCCCAAGCCGCTGCCGCCCTCGGCTATGCCAACCTGCTGGTGCAAACGCCCCTCGGCATCATCTCCAACGTGATTTTGGTGCCCTTTTTACCCATCCTGTCCCGGTTATCCGGCATCGAAAGCCGCACGGAATTTAAGCAGCGCATTGGCCAAGGCATGATGCTCACCGCCGTCACCATGCTGCCCCTGAGTGCGCTGATGATGACCCTGGCCTTTCCCATTGTGCGGGTCGTCTACGAACGCTACGCCTTTGACCAAAGCGCCTCCCGGTTGGTGACGTCCGTCTTGATCGCCTACGGTCTCGGTATGTTTGTTTACCTAGGGCGAGATGTCTTAGTGCGGGTGTTCTACGCTCTTGGCGACGGCGATACGCCCTTTCGGGTGAGTATTTTCAACATTTTTCTGAATGCCCTGCTCGACTACTGGCTGATTCAAGCCTTTGGTGCGCCGGGACTTGTGCTAGCAACCGTGGGAGTCAACCTCGTCTCCATGGTGATGTTTTTGTGGCTGCTGGATCGCCGCCTAGATGGTCTGCCTTGGCAAACCTGGAGTCTGCCCTTTCTAGGATTGGTGGGAGCCAGCACGGTGGCGGCAGGACTATGTTGGGGGAGTCGTTGGGGGTTAGAAGAACTGCTGGGTACCGAGGGATTTTTCATTCAGGTCTTCCAGCTTTGCGTCGCCGGATCGATGGGTTTAGCAGGATTTGGAGCGATCGCCAGTCGATTGGGTATCCCGGAATTTGACATGGTGGTTGGCCGGATTACCCAACGCCTACGTCGTTCTGGTGATTAATCTAGGGAGTGCAAGGCTATCCTAAATCTCACCCTTGTGTTAGCGATGGGAAGCCGTTTGGGCACATTAAGCTCGCATAGATAAAACATCAACAGCATCTACAGAACTGACGCAAGACTGAACGATCATTCAACACAAAGTCTTCAAATCAATATCGTCCAACTGCGTCAGTTCTGATCTAGACTTCGTTCCTAAGCCGTGAAGATGGCTTAGCCATGATTGAGCAGCTGTCATCTGTCATGGATGAGGGCGATCGCCAATCAGGTATTGAATGTACTTAACCATACTGAATTCTCAGGAAGGTCATGAGTTGTGGCAGAGTTTATCGGCACAGAGAATGGTGAGATTCTGACAGGCACTCCCGGAGATGACATTATCTTTGGGTTGGGCGGTGGTGACGCTATCTTCGGTGAGGATGGCAACGATACGCTGTATGGAGGTGCCGGTGACGATCGCCTCTTAGGTGGCGAAGGCAACGATACCCTAGACGGTAGTGAAGGCGACGATATCCTAGAAGGCGGCAACGGCAACGACGTGTTGCTAGGCGGCAGCGGCAACGATCAACTCTCTGGCAATGATGGAGATGACCTGCTGTTAGGCACCCTAGGCAACGATCAGCTCTTCGGTGGTCGTGGCAACGACAGCCTCTTTGGTGGTGAGGGCAATGACTACCTAGATGGCGGGCCCGGTGTCGATCGCATGGTGGGTGGTCCTGGCAACGATATCTATGTGATTGGTGATGTTGGTGACACAGTCGAAGAGGAACCTGATGAAGGCATCGACTTGGTTCTAGCTAGCATTTCGATTGACCTCCAGAGCCTCTCTCCCAATGTCGAGAATCTGACCTTATTG
>DATNRH010000818.1 GCA_036703605.1 Candidatus Obscuribacterales bacterium
GCATAATAACCATCACGCCAACCAATCGTCTGTGCGATACGGCTGGCGTTGGTGGGAACTTGACATGGTTTGGCTGACAGTGTGGTTCTTGCAATCCATCGGTTTGGCTAGTCAGGTTAAAGCAACCCTCCCTTCTAGCAAATCTCTATCGACAAAGTAGGTGTATCGGATGGCGAGACTGGATGTGCCTCAGCAAAAACCAAGCCAATTTCCTGATCCTAAGGGCGATCGCTTTGATCGCCTACCACCGGGTGAGCGCTATCTCTATCAACTCTTTAGTCAGATTGAAGATGGCAATTTAACGGTGGTCAACCCTCAGGGGCAAACGTTTCAATTTGGCACCATTGATGGATCGCCATCCCTGCACCTTTTGGTTCATAACCCCAAAACCTATGATCGCATTCTAGCCTTCGGTACCCTAGGCTTTTGTGAAGCCTATATGGAGGGCTGGTGGGATGAAGCGAACCAGAATTTAGTCGAGCTGATTGGGCTGTTCTATCGTAGCAACGTCTACGCGAAAGCCCGAGATAAGGTGACGCTGGGCCTAGCGCTGACGGTGCTGGCTCAGCGCTTCAAGACGGTGCCGGTGCTGATTAAAAACAGCCGCAAGAATGTTCAGCACCACTACGATTTGGGCAATGAGTTCTACCAGCATTTCCTCGATCCGACGCTCACCTACTCCTGTGGCTATCAACTGCAGCCGACGGATACCCTAGAGCAAATGCAGTGTCAAAAGTATGACCTGATTTGCCAAAAGCTAGCCTTAAAGTCTGGGGAAACTCTTGTTGATATTGGCTGCGGCTGGGGAGGAATGCTCACCTATGCGGCAGAACGCTATGGTATCTCGGGTACGGGCATTACCCTCAGCGTAGAGCAGGCAGATCTAGCCCGCCAGCGCATTGCAGATCGGGGGTTGAGCGATCGCATCCAGATTGTGATTGCCGACTACCGCGAAATTCAAGGTCAGTATGACAAGTTCGTCAGCATTGGCATGTTTGAGCATGTGGGCAAGGGTAGCTTTGGCACCTTTATGACCCAGGCTTCGAAGCTCCTGAAACCCAACGGCGTGGGCCTGCTGCATACCATCGTCACCCAGAGTAAAGAACGCAATGGAGCTTGGGTTGATAAGTATATTTTCCCCGGTGGCTACGCGCCGCAGCTCCATGAACTCACCCATGAACTTTGGCTGACCAAGCTAGTCCTGGCCCACTGTGAAAATCTGAAGCCCCACTATGCGGAAACCATGAAACGCTGGGCGGAAAATTTCACCATGAATCGAGGGGCGATCGCTGCCCTATCGCCGACCTATGATGAACGCTTTCTGCGCATGTGGTATCTCTACTTGCAGTCCTTTGAGGCATCGTTTCGCTACGGTGGACTGCATGTGTACCAGCTCTTGTTCTATAAGGGCAAACCTTGGTGCTTGGATGTGCCGCTGCAGTTTGCCGCTACACCTCATGCCTAACCTGCCCGCAGTCGCCTGAGGGAGACTTCAGGTCTAGGGGGCAAACCTGGGGGGGCGATCGCAATTTTCGGTGTTGCTTAGATGAGAGATGAATTCACTGAACCAACC
>DATNRH010000819.1 GCA_036703605.1 Candidatus Obscuribacterales bacterium
GAAGTTCCCCGACCTGGCCAAGGAGTTGGAGAGGCGCTTTGCCCATCAGTTGCCACAAGATTGGGAGGAGCTCCTTCCCACATACAACCCTGACGATGATGCTAAGGCCACCCGGTAAGGCACACCCTCTTCAGAGCTCCACTTCCAAAGTTTTTGATACAATAGACAACTTAGCCAAGTCGTAATCAATAAGCTAGCCAATGCCCTTCCCGAGATGATGGGAGGGTCTGCTGATTTGAATGGCTCCACATTGACTGTGATGGAGTCATCAGGCTTTTTCAAGTCTGATCGCAAGGGTAGGCCCTAAACCTCTCGATGAGGGTTGCTGTCCGGAGGTTGCTGTTGGCACACCATATCCCCTGTAGTGACCTTAAGGAAGGAACATCCACTTTGGAGTACGCGAGCATGGCATGGCTGCTATTTGCAATGGCCTCTTTGCATACGGAGGTACCCCTTTTTCCACATCGTCCCTCACATGAAGGTATTCGTCCTTACGGTGCCACATTCCTGTCGTTCCTGCAGTACTGCTTGCCCGCTGTTCGGCTTTCCGCCATTTCTCACTTTGGTGTTGTCTATGTCTTTACCCATGACTCCATCGGGCTCGGAGAGGATGGACCCACCCATCAGCCGATCAATGCCCTAACTCTCACCCGGTAATGTTTTTTTTACATGAAGCGCCATGCCGAATTCACTCCTCATCCGCCCAGCCGATGGCAACGAAGTCTCTGGTGCATACGCCGTTGCCTTTGCCAACAGCCAACGCCCCTCAATCATTTGCTTGACTCGGTACCCTGACGAGTCCTGTTCTTCCTCACTCGTAGGCAAGGTGTACCACACCTTCAGAATACCTCTATCGAGGGCGTTAAGAAGGGTGGCTATGTAGTCGTCGAGGCCAAGGACCCTGAACTGGTTCTAATTGGAACAGGCTCAGAACTGCAACTCTGTGTCAAGGCTGCAGAGGAGCTTGGTAATGTCCGTGTGGTCTCCATGCCATGCACACAGCTATTTGATGCTCAAACCAAGGTACAAGTAAGCCCGTCTGATGCGTAGGACTACCAACTCTCCGTTCTACCCGACGGTGTGCCAATCGTGGCGGTGGAAGCTGGTGCGGCATTTGGCTGGAAGGAGTACGCCCATGCCTCTAT
>DATNRH010000820.1 GCA_036703605.1 Candidatus Obscuribacterales bacterium
ACTAAGGTGTCGGTGTGCTTCTCCTTTGAAGGCATTGGGGCAAAAGCGATTGAACTGGATCTATCTGATGCGATCGTGACTGAAAAAGGTCGCACGCAGTATACCCTCAAGTGGGTTGGTACGCCTGATGAGGCTAAGCTAACTCCTGGATTCTATGCGATCGCGGCTGTAGCTACGGTTGGCCCTATCGACCACCCCTGTGCGCCCAAGTGTGCTTTTGGGTTTGGTTATATTGCTAAGGTGCTTCTGCAAATTTATAGCGCCTTCGAATGCTAAGCCAGCTCAATGACAACAGAAGCTGTGTAGCCCTCCTGCTGTTGTCTTAGCTAAATGAGCGACTTGAGGAGGGATATGTATCGTTCCTCCTCTTTCTGTCCCACAGAGCCATTGATATCTCCTAACTCATATCCGTTGAGCAATCGCTGAGGTGACTGCTCAACGGATTTTGTTGGTGAACGCTAGTCAAAACAGTATAGAGAGGTTGATGGGATACTTATGCTACACTCAACATCAAGGTCTAATCTATGTGAATATGTCTGTTTCAAGCCAAGTTCCCAGCGAATCTATCGATCTATGGACGCTGTTCCACGAGAGATCCCATCTGCGTGTCAGTGATGGAGCGGCTGTTCCGTTATTGGGGGATTGTGAATCTGCCCCCTATGTCCTCATTCTTCTCTGGCCCCAGTTAGGCGATTTTGATAGTTTAGAATATGCCTGGTGGCTGCAACGGGATGCCCAACGGCTGCAGGATCTAGGAGTGGCGGTGCGTGCCATGGGCATTGGCGATCGCAACTCTGGGCAACGATTTTGCACCTATACGGGGTTTCCGGCAGATTGTTTATGGGTAGATCCCACGGCAAGCCTACATCAGCACATCAAGCTGTACCCTGGACTTTCTCTCAAACCACCAGGATTATCCAAAGGTCAGCGAGCCTGGCTGAACCTCTTGCTGATGTGTGCAGGCATTGGTAGCCCTGGTACCTTAGCTGAAGTGTTCCGTGGTTATCGGGGCGATCGCCAAGCCCCGCAGCTCATTGATGATGATCAAGTAGTTCATGCAGTTCCGCTGCCACCGTTGAGAGGTTCTTGGTTTCAGTGGGCGGGAGGGCAAGGGTATCAGCGCCCTTTTGAGTTGGCGACCCTGCGGCTCCGCAATATGGCGGAAGCTCTAGGACATTGGACGACCTACGTACCCAATGCGGCCTATTTAACCCAGCGGGGGGGAACGTTTCTTTTTGATACCCAGGGGCATATGCTCTATGAACATCGCGATCGCGCCATCTTAGGTTTTTCTGAAACGATGGGCAATCCGCTTGATTTTCTCTCGACGTTATCGCAGGATAAGACTGATTCCTAGGTGTTGCTGCATTGGAGTATAACTTTCTAGCTTAGAGCCCTGCCATTTTATGCAGAACGTTTCAAAATCATTCTGCTATTCAGCAACCCCCAGCACGATGAATATCATTTATCCTACCGTTTAGATGAGGTTGAGGGTTTGGCGCAGTCGAGTTTGGTCACGACTGCTGACCGGCGTTGCTGAATAGCGGTATGATTCCGCAGCATGCTGCATGGAGCTTCAGATCCTGTAGCTAGAGGGTCATCTCTCAGTTCAGCAACACCGAAATTTGAACCAAAATGGCTTCAGTACTACCAAGCCGTTCAAGGTCGTCCACCACGAGCAACCTTGGTGCA
>DATNRH010000821.1 GCA_036703605.1 Candidatus Obscuribacterales bacterium
AGACAACTTTCTCCGCAGGAATTACTGCACGTCGAAGTTTTTACCACACCAATCGTAGACTTGACACAGCCACTGGAAGAAGGACAACATTTGGCTCTGTTGTTGGGCGATCCGCTGATAACCTCGTAGCCTTTGTCGCACATGGTGTTCTTGTCTTTCGTGCAAAGACCAGAACCAACGCAAACGCCGTCGACACAATCTTCGTCGGGGCTCGCGCACGGGTTAGTAGTGTCGCAGGTAGCACAATTGTTATCATCGCATGTACCTGCGTTGATATCGCACGCATCGCCGCACTTGCAGCCGAATTCGCACGTGTTGGTAGCCGTGCTGCCTGAGTTGTCAAGGGTCAAACAGTAATCCGAGTCGCAAGCGCACTGACAATGGCCTGGTCCAAGGTACCCATTGTCGCCTGTTGGTACGGGTTCACACGTTGTACCTTGCAAGACGTCATCAGAATCCGTGAAACCGCCGCAGTCGTCGGCAGATCCGCAAGATATAACATAACCTTCCGGGATGTTGCCGCTGGCTGTATTCCAGCCAGCTGGATACGCAGTATTTGCTGCAGTGTCTGCTGCGATTACAGAGATACATATCTGGACGGGCGAAGTGGTAGGGCCTTTGCTGGGTGTGGCCGATGGAGATGCAGATGGCGAGGTTGATGGAGAAGTGGACGGGACGGCCGAAGGTGGAGTGGATGGGGATGCACTTGGAGTACTGGATGGAGCGTTACTTGGTTGTGAGCTTGGCTCTGAGCTTGGACTGGCTGACGGGGATGCTGATGGTGTCGCTGATGGCCTGGTAGACGGAGATTCACTAGGCTGTGCAGATGGAGCAGCAGAAGGGCTCTTGCTGGGGGAAGAGCTGGGCGATGAACTTGGCGGCGCCGAAGGGCTCTTGGTGGGGGATGCCGAAGGGCTCTCACTGGGCAAAGAGCTGGGCGAGGAACTCGGCGATTCAGATGGACTTGCCGAAGGCAATTCAGAGGGAGAAGCTGATGGGGACTCGGATGGACTTGTCGAAGGGGACTCAGAGGGGCTGACAGTAGGTGATTTGGAGGGGCTGGCAGAAGGTGATTCAGAGGGGCTGGCACTGGGGGACTCTGAGGGCGAAGCTGAAGGCGAAGCCGAAGGCGATTCAGAGGGAGAAGCTGATGGGGACACTGAGGGGTTGGCAGTAGGTGATTCCGAGGGACTGGTGGAAGGTGATTCAGAGGGGCTTGCACTGGG
>DATNRH010000822.1 GCA_036703605.1 Candidatus Obscuribacterales bacterium
TTTGTTGAAACAGCACTCGCCGCAGATCGGCTTCCTCAATATCAAGACGCTGGGCAATGCCCGGCAGATACCACACCGGATCAATCGCCGCCTTGGTAACCACGAGACTGCCATCCGCCTTCAGCAAGGTGCCATCTGCCACAATGCGGCCGGCATCAATTTCGCTCTGGAGCTCAGGAATATTGATATGGGCTTTGGTGATGGCAATGGTGGGCAAAATGTCGTAGTCTTCCGATGTCATATCCCGAAAGACCTCACTGACCAAGCCTCCTAGGGGATCGAGGGAGACAATTTTGCTGGGGTCGCTCCAACTGGGATAGGGGCCAATGTGCACCACGGGTGAGGTGTTGGTGAGATCGGCGCGATGGGCTGGATTGAGGACACCGCTGGCCACGGCTAAAGCTCGATACACGCCATAGGAGCCCGCATGGGTACCAATGACATTGCGATAGGCCAAACTGCGGGGAGAACCAATCACCGGCCCGCGAGCTTGAGGATCAACGGCTCCCCACTCAATGGGAATGCGTTTAGTGCTAGCGCGATGGGAATGGGAGGTGAGAATGATGTGCTTCGGCTTCTGCGGGTTATTCACCATATCGATCCATCCGAGTGAGGGGAAAGGTTGTAGTGTATTCTAGTCAGAACCCATAGAAATGCTTCAGGGGTGACAGAAAGCCACAGGTGGGGCGGTTCGAGTGACTCCGTCGCGATACCTCGATCACTGAAGCGGGGGCGATCGCTCTGGCGTCCAAACCATGGGGGCTGGTCTGTCCGGCGCAGGGGATCATCTATTCGATATCTACCACCATACATCGGGATTCATGGCAGCAGAGGTTCATGTGATTACGCATCCACTGGTTCAGCACAAGCTCTCGCTTCTGCGCCACGTGGACACCCATACCCAAGACTTCCGCAAGTTGCTGAAAGAGGTGGCCATGCTGCTAGCCTACGAGGTGACGCGGGATCTTCCCCTCAAGTATGTCCCTATCCAAACGCCTCTCACCACCATGGATGCGCCCATGCTGGCTGCGGATAAAAAAATGGCGATTATCTCTATCATGCGGGCCGGGCAGGGGCTGCTGGATGGCATGTTGGAGCTGATCCCTACAGCCAAGGTGGGGCATATCGGTCTATACCGACAGCCTAGCTCCCTGATGGCGGTGGAATATTACTTCAAGCTGCCCACGGATATTGAGCAGCGGGATATGTTGGTGGTGGATCCAATGCTGGCGACGGGCAACTCGGCGGTGGCGGCGGTGGATCGGCTCAAGGAAGCGGGGCCGCTCTCTATTAAGTTTGTCTGTCTGCTCGCGGCTCCCGAGGGCATCGCCCATTTCCATAGCGAACATCCCGACGTGCCCATCTACACCGCCTCCGTGGATGACCATCTCGACGCCCAAGGCTACATTCTGCCAGGGCTAGGGGATGCGGGCGATCGCCTCTATGGAACGCGCTAGGAGAACGTAACGACTGGGGCATTTCGACTGCGCTCAAGGCCCCAATCCTGATCAGAAGAGGGTTGAGCGGAGCCGAAACCCGGCAGCTTTCATTGACTTGAGTTCACCCACTAGGAGGAGTGATGGCAACCGAGGCTGACACCCTTGCCTATCTAAGATCTACAGCGGCCATTCGCGATCGTTGTGGCCAACTGTTTGACCTGGCCTGTGCCGATCAGCTCAGCCATTTTCGCTGCGACCTGACTCGCCTCAACGCCACCGCCGACTACGTCATCCAGGTGATTGAGGCCAACTATCCCGATTGGGCTGTGCCCTTCCACAGTCGCTGGCGGCATTTTGAAAGCGGCGATCGCGATCGCCTGGCCCACCTCCGCCAGCAGGTAGGAACGATCGATCCCCTCGAATGGGCCCGTATCCAGTTCGACCTAGCGATCACCAGTGTGTTGCTGGATGCCGGAGCTGGAGCCACCTGGCAGTTTTCCGAACCGGGTACGGACGAGGTCTACCAACGCTCAGAAGGGCTAGCGATCGCCAGCTTTTATGCCTTCACCGCCGGCACAATGTCCAGCAATGCCCAGCAGCCGCTCCAAGCCGACGCCCAAGGTCTCCAGCAATTCACCCCCGATCGCCTAGCCGCTGCCTTCCAGGTGAGCGATCGCAATCCCTTAGTAGGACTAGAGGGACGGGCGGGCCTGCTGCAAACCCTCGGGCGATCGCTGCATCGCTATCCCCATCTGTTTGGTCAAGAAAGCCCCCGGTTGGGTAACTTGGTGGATGCCCTCCTACCCCAAGTGGTCGATCAGTGCCTACCGGCCACCGCCGTCTTCGATGTTGTCCTAGAGGGGTTGAGCGACATCTGGCCCGGCCGGGGGGCGATCGCCCAGGTCAACTTAGGCGACGTCTGGCCCCATCCCCGCCTGCCCGATGGCGACCTGGGATCGCAACTGGTGCCCTTCCATAAACTCTCCCAGTGGCTCACCTATTCTCTGCTGGAGCCGCTACAGAGCCTAGGCATCACCATCACCGATCTCGATGCCCTCACCGGTCTGGCGGAATATCGTAACGGTGGCCTCTGTGTGGATCTGGGCCTGCTGCAGCCGAAACATGCGGGAGTGTTAAGCGATCGCCATCGACCAGGCTCAGAGGTGATTGTCGAATGGCGGGCGCTGACCGTGGTTTTGCTGGATCAGATTGCCGCAGCCATTCGCCAAAACCGCCAGCAAGATGCCACCCAGCTCCCCCTGGTGAAAATTCTCGAAGGCGGCACGTGGGCAGCCGGACGACGCATCGCAGCCGAGCTACGGGATGGCTCCCCACCCCTTCAGATTCAAAGCGATGGCACCGTGTTTTAGTATAAAACGTTCGAGTCGGCTAACTAGATGTAGCACTCGCGCCGTGGGAGAAGCCTACATCGTATGCTTGGCAGCGGCGTCAGGCGTAGGTCACGCCTTCGGTGCGTTGCGATAGTACGAGTCGGGATGGGCCTTGATCGAGAAGGTCAACACCGTTTCATCCACCCCCTTGAGCTTCAGCGGGCTGCATTTGGTAGCAGCATCGTCTTCCAGCTCCAGATAGTCGGCCACGGCGGCAGAAATCAGAATAGAGTCGGGGGTGGCGGCTTCTTGAATGCGGGCGGCAATGTTCACGCTGGGGCCGATCGCCGTGTAGTCCGATCGCTCGGCACCACCAAACATGCCCACCACCGCCGTGCCTTGGTGAATGCCGCAGCGGAACTGCACCTTGCCAATGCCCTGCTCCTGCCATCGGGCATTCAGCACTTCCAGGGACGCATACATCTGACGAGCCGCAGCGATCGCTCGATGCACCTGCTCACTGGGCGGTAGCTCTTCCGGCGCACCAAAAATCGCCAAAATCGCATCTCCCATAAATTTATCCACCGTGCCCCCATGGTCAAAAATGGCATGGGTCATTTCCGTGAGATATTCATTCAGCAGTTCCGACACCCGCCGCGATCGCAAGGTGTTGGACAACTGGGTGAAGCCAATGATGTCACTAAACAAAATGGTCCCCAGTTTAGGCTCGGGGCGCAGATCAAGCAGCAAATCACCCTGGGCCGCCTTTTTCACTAAGGACGGTGGCAAGAACCGCTGCAGGACAGACTCGGTGAGATAGCGATTGAGTTCTTCCACCCGCCGCTCATTGGCCTTGAGCGCCAGCAGATTGCGTACATCGGCTAACAGTTCGCGATCGTTGAACGGTTTGGACAAATAGGCATCAGCGCCCTGCTCCACCCCTTCAATACGGGTGTCTTCATCGGCACGGGCGGTAAGCAAGATCACCGGAATCCCCTTGAGGGCTTCGTCTTGGCGCAGCTGCTTAATCATCTCCAGCCCAGACACCATGGGCATCATCAGATCTGTGAGGATCAACTGCGGCTGATAGGTTTGGGCAAGCTGGAAACCTTCCGCCCCATTCCGAGCCGTCACCACCCGGTAGCTGGCGTTGCGCAAAATATCCGAGACATATTGCCGGAGATCGGGGTTGTCATCCACCACAAGAATCGTGGGCGCAGTGTCGCCTTCCGGCCCCTCGGGCAAGATGCCCAGAACTTCGCCAACCTGCCCCTCGCCGTCCCCAGGGCGATCGGTGGCATGGATTTCGATATCCGCCAGTTCCACCACCGCGCGGCTCGACTCCATTTCAATGGGCACTTCAATCACCTGATCCGGCGGCAGATGGGAAATACCCGTTTGCAGCCACACCGTAAACGTACTGCCCTTGCTATATTCCGACTCGACAGAAAGATTCCCGCCGTGCATTTCCACCAATTTCTTGACCAAAGCCAGACCCAGGCCACTGCCCTCATACTTACGGTTGGCAGACCCATCCGCCTGGCGAAAACGGTCAAACAAATGGGAAATTTGATCAGGACGAATGCCAATGCCGGTGTCGCGCACCTGCAGCAGACAGTGATCGTTGGCCGATCGCAGACTGACCACAATACTGCCCCCAGCCGGGGTAAACTTCATGGCGTTCGACAAGAGATTGTAGAGAACCTTATCAAATTTCTCTAGATCGAGATAAATGGGCAGGCAGTCCTCCAGATCGGTGGACAGGTGAATCTCTTTACGATCGCAATAGTGATGGAAGGCATCCACAATCTGGGCTACGAAGCTCTTGAAATCACAGGGGCGGAAGCGCGGCTGCATTCGGCCCGCATCCAATCGCTGAATGTCGAGCAGTTGATTTACCAAGCGCAGCAGACGACGAGAGTTGCGCAGGGCAATTTGAGACTGATCGTAGGAAAGGCCTTGCCCCTGGGCGATCGCTGCCTCTAGAGGGCCAATGGTCAAGGTGAGCGGCGTGCGAAATTCGTGGGACACATTTTGGAACAGCTCGTTTTTCTGCTGATCCAGCTCCAGCAACTGCTCCGCCTGCTGACGCGTTTTTTGGTAGAGGCGAGACTGCTGCACCGCGATCGCTGCCTGCACGGCCACGGCCTGGGCCAGCTCAATTTCCTCCTGCTGCCACTGGCGAGAACGGCTCGACTGCCGCAGGGAAATGCTGCCAATGATATGACCGTTGTACAGCAGCGGCACCACCAACAGCGCCCGGGCCGGCAACCGTAGGGGTAAATCGGGCATATTCATCTCAGGATGATGCCCTAGATCGTCAATGATCACCGGACTTTGGGTAGATAAAAGCTGCTGTAAAACTGGATTTCCCTCAATCGGCACCCGCGACGTGGGCAGGTGCGATCGCACCAAGGGAGCCTCACCCTGAGGAGGGCTGATCATCCAGTCTGACTGCGGCTCCGGATGAATTTCCCCTAGGGTAAACGGCTGCTCTGCATTTTGATCGGTGGCATCATGCAGCCCCACACATTGGACAAATTCATCCCCAGCCGTCCACAGCGATAGGGCACAGCCATCTGTATGCAGCGCCTGCCCCAGTTGCTGGGTAATCGCCGCAAAAATATCTTGGGGATTCAAACTCGACCGAATCGCCGTGGTGATGGTGTTGACCAACGTTTCTCGCCGAGCCAAGGCCCGCAGCTTTTCATAGGCCCGCGCTTGAGCCAAGGCTGGGGCAGCTTGGTTGGCCACCATGGCAATCAGTTGCACATCATCATCTTGCCAAACGCGAGGCTGTTGCTGATGCAGGGCCAGCACCGCCATCAGTTCCTGCTGACAAATCAGAGGCACAATCAACGTCGAACGAATATTGGCCTGGCTATAAATATGGCGAATACAGCCGCCATTGGGAGCCGATCGCTCCAGCCGCTCATCGGTGACCGTATCCTGAATCACCTGAATGGTTTCCGTTTCCCACAGCGTATGAATTAGGGGACTGGTGGTAGCATCCGAGGCATCGAAGGCATCTGGGGCCGCCGAGGCATCCGACTCACTTGGGTGTTCTGCGCGATCGCCCTGCGCCGCTGCACTCAGGTAGGTGAACACCTCATCGGTCATCAGTTCATCTTGGCAAGGTCGCAGCAGACAGCAGTCCACCTCAAACATATGCCCCACCGTATCCACGATGGTTTGAAAAATATATTGATAGTTCAACGCACCACGAATGGCGCTACTGATGGTATTCAGCAACGACTCTTGGCGCAACGTGCGACGCAGTTCTTGGGTGCGGGTTCTTAATACATTGTGGGTATCAACCGCTTGGCGCACCACGGTTTTCAGCTCTTCATCATCCCAGGGCTTGGTGACATACTTGAAGACCTTCCCAGCATTAATCGCTTCCACCAGATCTTCAACGTCGGTATAGCCGGTCAAAATGATCCGAATGATGTCAGGATATTGGGTCGCCGTCAGGCTCAAGAACTCTGTGCCACTCATGGAGGGCATTCGCTGATCAGAAATGATCACCGCGATATCTCCCTCGGCAGCTAAAATCTCCAGCGCGACTGGCCCACTCTCTGCCCGCAATACCTTAAATTCCCGATAAAAGGTGCGGTAGAGCAGGTCAAGGTTGTCTGGTTCGTCATCAACCACCAGAATCTTAGGCTTTTCGCTATCAGGAGATTTCATGCACTATGCTCCTGCCATGGGGGCATTCGTCTGATGAGAGTAGGGGGGTAGATTGCATGACCTCAAAAATGGAACGATGTTGTCACACGAGGACGGTTAGCACGAGATCCTGAACTGTGGCAGCCTCGGGCTGAGTTGAGGAGAACTACAGGCCCGTATAGTTGGCCCTGCTGCTGGACAGACTCCGTAGGTAGGTAAAAGTAGGCAGAGTGAATGCGATCGCACATTATTCACGTCATTCAACTAATATTCAGTTATTCAGGACTGGTCTGATGCACCCAGAGAAATTTGTCTCTTTCAATCGTCTGATAGCCTGCTTAAGATTCTAGCCTTCTTGTTTAGCATCGTTAGCCTTGACATACGCTACCGCACCACACTTAAGCAGCCTATCGCAAACTAGAGAGTGAGCTGAAGCTCCCAAGCTCTGATGGTTGTCGAAGGTCATCGCAACCTTGCCATCCACTCCATGCCCCTGCACAAATTGGGTTGCTTTAGTATTCCCAACTTTTATCATAGAAGCTTTATTCCTAAACTATCTTGTTGAAACGTGTGAATCGATATCCTGCCCCCCGACATCCTCCAGTAGTTGTCAGTAGGAAAACGTTAGGAAGACGATTGGCCAGCATTTCAATGTTGCTCAATGCTCAAAACCTGATGAGACAAGGGTTGAGCGGTGCCGAAACCCGACAGATTTCATTGAATTAATCCACCTGCTTAGTTGTTGTTGTAGCGCGTCTAGGCTACTATTCCACCTCAAAGCTTATAGGCGCTAGAATTCTAAAAAGATTCCTGTGTCTAGAGTGCTGCCTAAGATCGCTACGTCTAGCCCACACCATTCACCCTTACCGCATCATGTCCACGTATATGACGGGGCAATCCCAACCGTCTGCTGAGACCTATAGCTGGCAGTCAAGCGATCGCCTCCAAAATGGTGCAGCTTGTCTGATTCGCACTGTGCGGCAGCCAGACTTGCCGCTCCTCGCTGACACGCTCACCCAATGCTTCCACCCCCAAGAAGGGCTAGGGGCGTGGCTCAATCCAGTGTTTCGTTTGGGCATCTATGAGGATTTGCGCCATCGCTTTTATGCTCGCGATCCCCATACAGTCTGCTTAGTAGCGGTGGATCCTGAATCTCCAACTGAGGGACGGCGATCGCTGGATGCTCCGATTGCCGGCACGGTGGAGATGGCTCTGCGCTATCCCAAACTTTGGCAGC
>DATNRH010000823.1 GCA_036703605.1 Candidatus Obscuribacterales bacterium
ATCTTTTCTGGTAGATTCAGCTCAAACGCTCCACGGGCATGGCGCTGGGTCTGCACCACTTGGCTGAGGGTAAAGAGTTGATCCAGTAGTTCAAAGACTGACGCGTAGGGCTGCACTTCCTCTAGGGTGGGCAGCGGATAGGGAGAGGTTTCGTCGCTAGGTGGCACATCGGTTTGGTTGCGATGGAGAATGGTTTCCACCTGCTGATAGTCCAGTTGGTGATCCACCTGAATCAACGTGGGCTGGAGTTCAAACTCCACCAAGTTGCCATCGCTATCGATGGTGAGCAACACAGAGATGGCTAAGCGATCGTGACCTGGAGCCAGGGCACAGCACTGGTGCAGCTTTTCGGGCAGCATGGGCAACACCGTTTCACCCAAATAGATGGAGGTGCCGCGTCGCTGAGCTTCCACATCCAAGGGAGAGCCAAAGGGAATGTAGTACGAAACATCAGCAATATGGACACCTACTCGCCAACAAGGAGCGTCGCCTTTTTTCTTGGGAGGCAGGGTTTCTAGGGTTAACGCATCATCGACAACGATGGGATGCTCTGGGTTTTTAGAGCCCACAATCGAAACCGTTGGCAGATGGCGCAAATCCATCCGTCCTTTCAAATCAGATTTCCGCAGCTTGGTGGGCAAGGCCTTGGCAGCTTGCAGCACGTCCTCGGAAAAGATCCGGGGCAGATCGTATTTGCAGCAAACGATATCAATATCTGAAGCCGCTTCCGCATCACTGCCCAAAATTTGCGCCACTCGGCCTAGAGGACGGTTTTGCCCCAAGGGGTAGCGGACAATGCCCACATGAACCAGTTGATCCACGGCTTCCTCTAAGCGTTTGCCGTCGGGATCATCACGACCGGGCTGTAGCTCTAGTTCAAACAGCAAGCGATCGTCTAGGGGCACCGCTCGATATTCATCGCCCACCTTCTTGACACGGGCTAACACCGAATTATTGGCCCGTTCCAGAATCAGCCGAACTTCTCCTTCAGGACTGCGCCGCCGACTGCCTTCCTTGGTCACCCGCACTAGGACGCGATCGCCATTCCAGGCTGTATTGAGCTGACTCTCGCGCACATAGATATCGTCTGCCCCTTCCGAATCTTGGATGGCAAAACAAAATCCCTTACTGGAGCATCGCAGCTTGCCCTCCACTACATCATTTTCTGAAACTCGGCGATAGCGCCCCCGATCCTTCGTTAGGATGCCGATGCGCTCTAGAGCATCTAGGGCGATTTGCAGCTTTCGCAGACTGGTATCGTCCTCACAGCTAAGTTTTTTCTCAAGTACCTTAGGTGCAACCAGTTTATCGTCAGAAAAGTTGGTGAGAAGCGTTGCGATCGTGAATTCCATGTGGCGGCTAATCCTTTGTCTGTATTGTTCTAAGCTCGTTCAGGGAGTAGTTGACCTCAACGATTCAGCGATGTAGCGGTGAATCTTGGCCCTGGTCTTGGCAATGGGCAAACCTCAGCAGATGTGAGCCATCGTGGACATCATGACAGCTTGCGATCGCTGAGAAGCGGAGTTACATCGACTCCATACCCTGAAAATACCGCGCCGACTATCTTTGGGCCGTTGGCGTTGCTGGCTGAGAAGATAGCGAGTTGGCATGGTGTAGTCTGGCGTCATTCTGAGCCGCCATCATGCAGGCAGAAAGCAGAGAGACTGATCCAATTGAGGACGAACATTCGTTGATGTCAATCCGGCTGAGCCATCGTTACCTGAAGGATGTACGCTAATCTACCGCATCATCCGAACCTCATGCTGTTCCTGAGTCAGCTGGGGTTTAGACATGGGGCGAGTTGCGTTCAGCACGATGACATGAACGACCCTCTCTGCAAAAGGCTTGCTCCTTAGCTAACGCTTGTAGTTTGCCTGGAAATGCTGCTGATCGAGCGACAGACGTAATAAGGTTCTGCACGAATAGCACGATTCAGTCCAGCTTGCATCAAATTAGCTTGCGTCAAAGGAACGAGATTTCAGCCCGCGGAGACTGCCTGCCCTAACTAGTTGGGCTGGGCGATCGCCGCTTTAGTCGGGTGGAATCGTTAACTTAATGATTCCTCAAGCACGACAACCCAAAGATAGTCAATCATAACTTCATCGCCGGGAACCGTCTACTTATCGTTAAGTACATCATATTTATAATTTCTTCATGAATGGGACACCTGTCAAATTCTGGGACTCCTGCTTGGGCTGATGGGGCTGCTTGGGTTGATGGGGATAGCTAGCCTCGTTGTTCTCGTTTTTAAGGAATCGGGTGTTGGTGTAGGGCTGGGATGAGAAATTGCGTCAGGGTAAAGGCATCGACTCCTCGGGTGGTGCGCTGGGTGGCGGCGAGGCAACCTGCTTGAGCATGCCACCAGGCGGCAGTGGCGATCGCCCTCAAAACAGGCTCTGCCGCAGGCGCAGTTTGAGATAAAATCCCCCCGGCTAGGCCCGTCAACACGTCACCGCTGCCCCCTCGGGCCAGGGCTGGAGTACTCTCAGGATTAATCCATACCTGTTGATCGCTGGCGATCGCCACCCTGGCTCCCTTGAGGAGGACGATGGCTCCGCTGTCCTGGGCCGCTTGCCGCACCACCGAGAGGCGATCGCTCATCTGATCCGTCAGGTGGGGAAAGAGGCGCTTAAACTCACCGGGATGGGGCGTGAGGATGGTGGGTTGCGATCGCGATTGCAGGCTAGAGACTAGCTTTAGATCAGCCAGACCATTCAGACCATCGGCGTCGAGCAACACAGGACAAGGAGCCGACAGAATTGTTTCAAGCACCGCTTGGGCACCTCGGCTTAAACCTGGTCCACAGGCAATGGCGTCGTAGCGGCGTAGGTCAAGATTAGAGGGGAGGTGAGCGATCGCCCCCGTATCATCTTCAGGACAGGGAATCACCAGGGCCTCCGGTACTTGGTTGACGATCAAGACCCGCAGGGAAGCCGGAACTGCGATGGATACCATACCCGCCCCGCTAGCCCTTGCTCCCAGAGCGGTTAACAGAGCTGCCCCTGGATAGGTTTGCGAGCCAGCTACTAGAAGCACATGCCCTTGTTCGTATTTGTGGGTGGTGACCACCGGAGCAGGCAGGGCTGCGATCGCGGTTGCCACAGTAACGCGTCGCAAAGAGGGGGCTAGTCCCACCACGGCCTGGATATCAGCCTGGGGCAGGTCAAAATCCAGCCACTCCACTTGACCTAGATAGGAAAGCGCCCCATCTTGCAGACAGGCAGCCTTCCAGAGTCCTAAACAAAGCGTGTGGGTGGCGCGCAGGGCCGTACCCAGGACAGCGCCGGTGTCGGTATGCAGGCCCGAGGGTAGGTCGATGCTGACCACGGGCTTTTTCCAGGTATTGATCTGGTCAACCAGGGTGGCGATCGCTCCTTCTAGGGGACGGGTGAGCCCAAAGCCAAATAGTCCATCGATGAGCACATGGCAAGCTTGGAGATCCTCGAAGCGATCGCTGCCTGGAATCCCCAGTGCCTCAGCATAGTGGCGATGGGCAGCGGTCAAGTCTTTACATCGGGAAAAGGGACAGTGTAGCAGTACCCCATAGCCGCGCAGCCACAACTCCCGCGCCACTACCAGGGCATCCCCGCCATTGTGCCCTGGGCCGACCAAGACGCCCACCCGTCGTCCTTCACCCAAGGGATAGAGCGCCTGAAGTCGCTGGGCAATGAGACCGGCTACTTTTTCCATCAGCGCCGCCACGGGCATCCCGGCATCAAACAGTCGGGTTTCAATGGCAGCCATCTGATTTGCGGTCACCACCACCGACTGCACCCAAGAGCGATCGCTCCTAGCTTCCTTGGAGGGATAAGTCATGGGTGTTTCCTCACGGCAACAAGGGGAATATGGGGATCGAAGCTTTGGGGCTAGATCGACAGCAGCTACCGCCGATAATACACCCGAGCATCCATACCAAAGTCTCGGAAATATCGACTCCAGCGAGAAGCTGCACTGCGGCCAACGTAGGGGCCAACGAGAACATGGGGCCCGAGGGGGGACGTGCGCTCATCCACCACATCGGCAATGCCAATGCCGCTACCTAAGCGAATCACCTGGTTGGCAATCGATTCCACCTCACCCGACTGCCCCGGAATAACCACATAGTAGGAACTGCCCACAGCAGCGGTAGTTTGCGCCTGAGCAAGCGTCTGCGGATCAGCGGGACGACCAAATTCGACTTCGCGGGGGGTGATCGTGACTGGCAGCATCTCGGGTTCACCCACGGGCGATCGCCCGGTCGCCACACTCACCGTTTGGATGGGTGGGCTGACCGCAACTGTGACTGGCGGGGCAGCATTGGCCGGACTCACCGCCGCACTGGGAACGGCAACTACTTCGGCACCAATGCCTTGGGCTACCAAGCTTTCTGCCTGCCGCTGGGCAACAAGGACGTTATCGAAGACCCCAGCTTGGATCATCTGCTGCCCTTGAAAGGTTTGTAGCTCTGCTTCGGAGTCAATCCGCCGCACTTGGTCGAGCAATAGCGGACTGTCGCCATTGATGAGCACCACGTAGCGATTATCTGGAATGCTAGCAGGGGCTGGAGCGGCTTGCCGAGGCGTGGTGGGCACCGAAACGGTGGGAGCGCTAGGGGCTGGAGCGGCAACCGGCGGCGGCGGCGGTAGGCCATCCACAACCTGCTGGGCGATATAGTAGGGATCGGATGCGTTGGTATACCGCTCTCCGTCCTCTAAGGGAAGAGCGATCGCACTGAATCCCCAGCTCGCCATACAGCCCAGCACCGTGACTCCCCAGCCTAAAGACCATCGCCTAGACCTTGGGACAGCGGTGATGCGAACGGGGACGTCGCTTTCCGGCATTGACCGATATAATCCATAACCCATCGCGCAATTGCTCCCTTGCACTGATGACATGACAAACACTCATCCTACGCTGCGGGCCAGGGCGCGATCGCTTAACCGAGCGTAGAATTTTGCAGCAAGTCTAGCATGGCATTTCCCAGATAGGACGCGCCTTCCCATGGGATTTTTAAGGGATTTTCTGGATGGGCGATCGAACCGCGTCCTGAATGCTAGCCTAGTAACAGGATGTAACAATCCTCACGAGGCTGGGCCCTCTCTCAGATTGCCCTCCTCACTTCCCCTCACTGCACCAGGATTTATGAAGAAGGTTGTCGTTGGGCTTTCAGGCGGCGTCGATAGTTCCGTGGCGGCCGCCACCCTCCACCATCAAGGCTATACCGTAGAAGGCTTAACGCTCTGGCTGATGAAAGGCAAAGGGCAATGTTGCTCGGAAGGGATGGTCGATGCCGCTCAGCTCTGTGAACAGTTGGGCATTCCTTACCATGTGGTAGACAGCCGCGAGGTTTTTCAGGCTGAAATTATTGATTATTTAGTCAAGGGTTATGGAGCCGGTGTGACGCCGTTGCCCTGCTCCCAGTGCAATAAGGCAGTGAAGTTTGGCCCCATGCTGCACTACGCGCGGGAAACCCTGGGCATCGATACTATTGCCACCGGACACTACGCCCGGATTGTTTATGATGCCGAGGGCGATCGCTATCAACTGCACCGTGCGGTCGATCTAACCAAAGACCAATCCTACTTTCTCTATGACCTGCCCCAAGCCGTACTTGCTGCCACCCAGTTTCCCCTCGGCGACCAAACCAAGGTGGAAACTCGGCGCATGGCGGCCCAGCTCGGTCTACATACGGCGGAGAAGCCAGAAAGCCAAGATCTATGCTTGATTGAAGCCCATGGCTCCATGCAAACCTTCCTCGATCGCTATCTAGCTCCCACAGAAGGCGACATCGTCGACCAATCCGGTACGGTGTTGGGGAAACATACCGGCATTCATCACTACACCATTGGGCAGCGCAAAGGTCTGGGTATTGCCGCTGCTCAACCTCTCTATGTCATCGACATTGATGCAGGGCGAAATCAAGTCATCGTGGGCGATCGCGACAGTACCCATCAACGGGGCTGCACGGTGCAGCAGGTGAATTGGGTGTCGATGGCTCCGCCCAGCGCTCCCCTGCGGGCCATGGTGCAAATTCGCTATCGATCGGCAGCGGTGCCGGCCACGGTCATGCCTATTCTGGGTGAAGGTGAGGGCGATCGCGTGCGGATTGTTTTCGACGAGCCGCAGTTCAGCATCACCCCCGGACAGGCCGCAGTTTGGTACGATGATGCCAGCAACTGCATCCTATTAGGGGGCGGCATTATTGAACCATCCAAGGAACCCCCAAACACAGTATTCTAAATAGTGAAGAAAGTCTTAAGCCGCCAACTCCAGTCCTAGGGTTGCGCCAGCCTGGGCTAGAGCACGGTTAGGTCTAGTCGTGCCGGATATCTACCGGATCGTTCTAGGGTGATCTAGGGTGATGGAATCTAGGGTGATGAAGCAGTTGGGATGTAGAAAAAACCCGACCTAGGGCACAATTCTTCCCAGCTCAACATCAACTAATGCAGGCTGCCTCTCTAAACGTAACCAAAACCCTTGACTAACGTCGTTCATTAACCAGAAAGAGGAAAGATCTTGAAGCATTATCCAGATGGCATTCCCCCCCATGGTGGGGTTCTGATCAATCGCATTGCCACCCCGGAACAACGTCAATCATTCTTAGCTCAAGCGGATGCTCTACCCCGTGTGACGCTCGACGAACGGGCCACGTCAGACCTAGTCATGATTGCGATTGGAGGGTTCAGCCCGCTGGATGGCTTTATGAACCAAGCGGACTATCTCTCGGTGGTCGTGGATATGCACCTGGCCTCAGGGCTGCCTTGGGCCGTGCCGGTGACCCTTTCTGTCAGCGAAGAGGTGGCAGCGCCGCTCTCTGAAGGCAGCATGATTCGCCTCGATGATGCCAGCGGTCGCTTTATCGGCGTGATGGAACTCAGTGAAAAGTATCACTACGATAAACAAAAAGAGGCCATCAATGTTTATCGCACCGACGAAGACAAACATCCTGGTGTCAAGGTTGTCTATGACCAAGGTGATGTGAATTTAGCTGGGCCCATTTGGCTGCTCGAACGGGAAGCCCATCCCCAGTTTCCTGCCTACCAAATTGATCCTGCCGAGTCTCGCCGTTTGTTTAAAGAGCGGGGCTGGTCAACGGTGGTGGGTTTCCAAACCCGTAACCCCATTCACCGGGCCCATGAGTACATTCAAAAATGTGCCCTGGAAACCGTTGATGGTCTATTTCTACATCCCCTGGTGGGCGCAACCAAGAGTGACGATATTCCTGCCGATGTGCGGATGCGCTGCTACGAAATTATGATGGAGCGCTACTTCCCCACCGACCGGGTTATTTTGGCTATTAACCCCTCTGCCATGCGCTATGCTGGGCCACGGGAAGCCATCTTCCACGCGCTCATTCGCAAGAATTATGGCTGTACACACTTCATCGTGGGTCGCGACCATGCGGGGGTGGGTGACTATTACGGCACCTATGATGCTCAACATATTTTTGATGAGTTTGATCCCGAAGCCCTAGGCATTGTTCCCATGAAGTTTGAACATGCCTTTTACTGCACCCGCACTCAGTCGATGGCAACGACCAAGACGAGTCCAAGTGCGCCCGATGAGCGGGTTCACCTCTCGGGTACAAAAGTGCGTCAACTGCTGCGCAGCGGAGAACTACCGCCGCCAGAGTTTTCCCGCCCTGAGGTGGCTGCAGAGCTAGCTCGGGCTATGAAGGTCACCGTGGAGGCGTAGGAATATTCGGTGAGGGTAAGGCGACGCACATTTCTACAGACTTCAGTTGCCCTGACAGCCTATGGGCTTAGTCAGGTGGGTATGTCTTGGATGGCCGATCGCTACCACGTCGCTCTTGCCCAGCCGACGCGGCGAAAGCTGGCCCTGCTTGTGGGTATCAATACCTATCCCGATCGCGCCTGTGATTCTGAAACAGATTGCTGGGCGGGGCGAGGCAGTGGCATACCCTTGCAGGGCTGCTTAACGGATGTAGAGCTACAGCGGGAATTGTTGCTGCATCGGTTTGGCTTTAGCGATCGCGACATTGTCACCCTAGTCAATGACCAGGCAACCCGAGAAGGGATTGAAACAGCATTTTTATCTCACTTGGTGGAGCAAGCTCGACCGGGGGATGTGGTGGTGTTTCACTTTAGTGGGTTTGGTAGCCGTCTGCAGAGCATGGGTAGCGATCGCCCTCTACGTTCCTTAGTGCCGGTGGATGGGTTGTTGCCCACGCCAGAACATCCGGTTATTAACGATATTTGTCTAGATACCCTGGGGCTGTTGTTGCAGTCCCTGAAAACCGATCAGGTGGTGACGGTGCTAGACACCAGCTACACTACTCCTGCTTCGATCTTGCAGGGCACTCTACGGGTGCGATCGCGCCCCAATGCCCCTAGCGGTCAAATCAGTGAGGGAGAACGGGCGCTGCAAGAACAGCTCTTGAGCCAGTTAAAAGTATCCCGAGAGCAGCTTGCGGCCCAGGTGAGTCGGCTACAGTTTCCCGGCATGGTTTTGTCGGCGGCGGCAGATCAGCAACCTGCTGCTGAAGGGCAGTGGAATGGCTTTAGCGCTGGGCTATTTACCTATGCTCTGACCCAGCAACTCTGGTCTGCGACCCCAGCCACCACCCTGCGCAATAGCCTCAGCCGGGCATCTGGCACCATTGAGCAAGTGGTGGGTGGCCGCCAACAGCCCATGCTAACGGGCAACCGCAGCACGGATCAAAAACTATTGCCCTATTATCTGCCCTCGATCCTAAACCAGGGTGCCGATGGCGTGATTCAAACAGCAGGGCATGATGGCAAAGGTATTCAGGTGCTGCTGGCAGGGGTGCCAGCTCAGGTTCTGGAGCAATACGGCCCAGATACGGTACTGACCGCAGATGCGCCCATGAATGGAAATCCTGACGGCGGCCCCCCATCTACTATTCTGCTACGGCTGCGATCGCGGGATGGTCTGCGAGCTACGGCTCGCCTGTGTTGTAATAGCCCGGCTTCGGTTGTGCTGACGCCAGGGCAACCGGTTTATGAATCGATACGAGTGATTCCTCGTCAGGTGGGGCTCACCGTGGCCATCGATCCATCGTTAGAACGGGTGGAGCGTGTGGATGCTACGAGTGCTTTTTCCACCCTTGCGAGTATTTCATCTGTGGTCTCTGGTGGACAGCCGGCGGACTGTCTTTTTAGCAAAACCCAGCCTCTAACCCAGACGATTGCTGCATCGCTGCCGAGTGATCGCTCCTCAACCGATCCTGATGTCCTAACTCAGGTCGATGTACTGCCGGCAGGGCCAGATCTACTGCCGAGTAAAACTAGTTATGGGCTGTTCTACCTCGGCAAAGCAGCCATCCCCAATACCACGGCGGAGGATGACGAAGCGGTGAAAACGGCGGTCACGCGCCTGACACCGAGGCTGCGCACGCTGTTGGGCACGAAACTAGTGCGGCTCACCGAGAGCGGTGGTTCATCGCGGCTGGGCGTGCGAGCAACGCTAGAGCTGGTGACACCCCAAGAACGAATTGTGGCGCAGCAAGAAACAGGACGCGCCCCTTGGATGCCCCCAGAAGGTCGGCTGGCTGCCCTCTTGGCTAGCAGCGAGTTGCCCGAGCTGCCCATGGGCGGGCGGATTCAATATCGCCTTTATAACTACAGCGATCGCCCTATCTACTTTATTCTGTTTGGGTTAGACAGCAACAGTAATGCGATCGCCCTCTATCCTGCCGATCCCAATGCTTCTAGCCCAGGTAATGTCGTCATTCAGCCAGGCGAAATTCTGACGATTCCCAGCCCATCCGCCACATCAGAATGGGTTGTTCGGGGGGCGATCGCTCCTGCAGAAACTCACTTAGTCTTTAGCCGTAGTCCCTTTTCCAAAACGACGGCTTTGCTCAATGCTTCCATGCCCTCTCGCAATAGTGCTAGCCGGGTCAGCGTTGTTCACAATCCCCTAGAAGTAGCCCGGGCCATCTTAGATGACCTGCATCATGCTACCAAAGCAGCAAGCGATCGCCCCCTAGAGTTTTCGCCAGACACCTATGCGTTCAATGTGAACGATTGGGCAACCTTCAGCTTTATGTACCGAATTACGGAAGAGCCCACCGCCTAGATGATCAACAACCCAGCCATCGTACCCTGAGCGCAATCGAAGGACATGATGGGCTCAGGGCTGGTATCCCATGACAGGGTCGATTTCCGCCGCAGATCACTAACTCCAATCGTCTTGTCGATTACTACGTCCTCGATAGACGGTTCCCAGGGCATGGATTTGGCGCGTTCTCTCGAATAAAGACTCCTCCGTAAGCTTCCATCGCGTCATCACCTTTTCAAGGTCTGCCTGAATGTCCCGCGCTCCTGGAAAGCCGTTGTAGCGAATTCGCAGCCGAGCTAACTCCACTAAGTTGAGGTCGGTGGGCTCACCTTGAATGAGCGTCATCACCGTTTCGCGATCGCGCTTCCATAAAGGATGCTGCTGCTCATTGGATCTATCCTGGTCATTGGCCATGGTCTCATCTCCCAACAATTGACCTACAACTGCCGCTGCTTACTGGACAAGTTTCATCAGTGCTTCTTGAATATTGGCAGGCAGTCGGCGCATAATTTTGCCCTTGTCGCGATCGACTGGCACGAGAACGACCTGTGCTGATATATAGGTTTCTTGCCGATCGAGGGACTGAATTTTATAGTCCCAGGTCATGCGCACCCCTGCCATATCACGCATCTGGGCGCATACGATGGCGGATTCACCCATGCGTAGAGGCCGGTGGTAGCGAATGCTGAGATCGACGACGGGTAAGTCACAGCCTAGCTCAACTAAATCGGCAAAGCTCACCCCCAACTGGCGCAAATATTCCACCCGCGCCTCTTCCATCCAGGCAAGATAGGTGCCATGCCAGACAGCCCCTGAATAGTCCGTATGGTTGGGGTAGGCATGGACGCCATATTCAAACCAGCGATCGCTCATGATGTGGGTATTGGCTTGAAGGGTACCGTAGGGCTTGATTTCAGACGACATGAACTTTTATGGATCAACCTCTTGAGAAACTAGTCAAACAAGTTAAGTTCGACCATTAACGACCACAATTCTTATGCAACCCATGCCGGGGTGTCAATGTGTTCACGGGTTTTTGCACCCTGCTGATACAGGGGATGACAGTGAATCTTGCTGGTGCTTGTGGACTCAATGTCTGCAGACCAGGTTGTGGACTCTGGTCTAGGAGATGACGCTTCCTAATCGCTGATTGGCTAAAAAAGATGTCATTCCCGAGGGGAGAACAACCAAGACGGTATGATCTTAGTTGGCTTTGTGCAAGCTTAGTGCCAACGTCATGCCCATGCTGTTTAACTGTGCTGGTTGGCTTAACAGAACTGTTTTGTAAATCCCTATGATTCGTTGACGTTGAATCAGTCTTGATATCTTAACCAAAGGAGGAACCATGATAGAAAAAATCCTACTTGCAGATTCCGGTACTGGCCAAGCGGAGGCCATGCTCAAATCCTTGATGGATCTGCCCATCATTCAAAAAGCCTCTGTGACGGTTCTTCACGTGGTCTCATCCCAGGTGACGGCGGAGGGCATGACGGCTAAATGGGAAGAAGGCGGAAAAGTATTGGCGCGCTGCATCCAGTCGCTGCAGCTAGATCCTGGAAAAACGACGGCTATGCTGCGCGAGGGCGATCCCAAAGACATCGTCTGTCGGGTTGCTGATGAGATCGATGCTGATTTAATCATCATGGGCTCTCGGGGACTGAAGCGCCTTCAGTCTATTTTGGAAAACTCTGTGAGCCAGTACGTCTTCCAGCTTGCAGGCCGTCCGATGCTGTTGGTCAAAGACGATATCTATGTGAAGCGCATCAAGACTATTTTGGTGGCTGTGGATAAATCTGCTGCTGCTCAGGAATGTCTGGATGTGGCGATCGCTCTCCTGCGGGATGTAACCGGCGGGCAGTTGATTTTGGTTCACGCCAACCCTGACTTGACCTCTAAGCTAGATGAGCAGTTATCCAGCCGTGGGGAACAGGATCCAGTCTTAGCACCGGCGATCGCCAAGGCTAAGCAGTATGGCATCAAATATCGCTGTGAAGCACCGGAAGGTAAGCCTGGCCTGCGGATTTGCCAATTGGCAGAATCCTTAAATGCCGATCTCCTGATGCTAGGCTCCCCCGATCGCCGTCCATCGATCGCCAAGGGCCTGCCAGATCTCGATCGCCTCTTAGGTCAGTCTTTGTCAGACTATGTGCGTGTCTATGCCAACTGTCCGGTCATGTTGGTGCGCCATCCCAGCGCCTAGGTGATATGCCCAGCGATTTCTCCAATCTCTTTTCATGCACGGGATCAGGGGAGCCCTCTGGTATATCCCGCCATGGCGGATTGCCTGGATCTGCCATGGTGATCAATTAGGGTCTGATGACCTTGTGGCCTCCCCAACATCCTTTACAAAAGGTGTTGGGGATAAGGAGATCAGGGAGCTTTAAGACCAGAGGACTAAAAGAGAACGATGTCGCTATGGCTGAGCTGAGCATTGTTCGACAGCCGTGCCACAAGGATGCGATCGCCCCGACCACTGCCGTCGGCATCGAAAAAGAGTTGCCCCGTACTGCGGTTATAGAGGAAGCGATCGCTTTCATTTCTAGCAACGCTGCCTAGACGAAACTGTTCGGGACTGAGGACGCCTCGGGATGAGTTTTGCAGTCGGAAGCCCGATCGCGAGATGTAGAGTTGATCGATATCATCGTCGAAATCGGTGATGGCGTCTGCTCTGTGATTGATATTGTTGAGATAGAAGCGATCGCGTCCTGCTCCGCCGGTGAGCGTGTTGCGACCTGGCCCACCGATGAGGATATCGTCCCCGTCCCCGCCGATCAAAACATTATTGCCGATGCTGCCCTCCAGGCGATCGTTGCCATTACCGCCCTCTAGGCGATCGTTGCCGCCACCGCCGATTAAGACATCGTCACCACCGCCACCCTGTAATAGATCATCGGCAATATTACCAAAGAGGCGATCGTTGCCGCCGCCGCCGCGCAGGATGTCGTTGCCCCCTCCCCCAAGGAGAAGGTTGTCGCCTAGGTTGCCGATCATCTGATTGTCTAAGGTATTACCACTGCCGTTGAGAGCAGCGCGTCCTCCCAAGAGCGTCAAATTTTCTTGGTGGTTGCCGAGCCGCCAACTGACCACGGCTTTGACGATGTCAGTACCCTGTCCAGCCTGTTCAACAACGACATCACCGCGACTGCGCACAATATAGATATCGTCACCAGAGCCACCAATCAGGCGGTTTCGCCCAGTGCCGCCGTCTAACACATCATTGCCGCCCCGACTGCGCAGAGTATCGTTGCCGCCATCACCACGCAGAAGGTTGCGATCGCTGTTGCCGTTAATC
>DATNRH010000824.1 GCA_036703605.1 Candidatus Obscuribacterales bacterium
CATCTATGTCTGATCGTTCGCAACTGCTCGAACTCTGTCTTGAAATTGAAGAAGCCATTCGGAGAATAGAATGGCGATTTGAATACCTCTAGGGATGACAACCAAGCTGTAATCCTCTCACTGAGAGATTTCTGGCGGTCGAATCTCCTCCAAGAATCAGCTCATCTCACCTTGTCCAAAATGCAATCATGACCGGAAATTGGGCGATTCGGGGATTATGCCAATGATGTATCACCCATTTGGGGTGGAGACCTCAGCCATTCTTGAGACTCTATCAATTGCTATAACCCTTTGAGGGCAAGGATTATAAGCATGTTGTCATCCCCTGAGGTGAGGGTCTTGATTTATGCAAGAGGTCTAATGAACCCACCTCTCCCTTGCAGGGACTTCCCCCAGGAGGAGTGCGCAGAGCGCGGGGTGGGTTCATAGCGAAACGGGGAGCCTCCCCATGTTTACGCTTTCAGTTGAAACTGCCGCAAACGGAGGGCATTGAGCACAACAGACACAGAACTCATCGCCATTGCGGCACCGGCGATCATGGGGCTGAGGAGCCAGCCGGTGAAGGGGTAGAGGGCGCCGGCAGCGATGGGAATGCTGATCACGTTGTAGATGAAGGCAAAGAAGAGGTTGCTGCGGATGTTGCGCATCGTGGCGCGGCTGAGTTGAATGGCGGTGATGATGCCTTGGAGGTCGCCGGAAATCAAGGTGATGTCCGAGGCAGCCATGGCTACATCAGTACCGGTGCCGATCGCAATCCCCACATCGGCTTGGGCGAGGGCGGGCGCGTCGTTAATGCCGTCCCCGACCATGGCGACGATCGCAGCCGATTTGCGGTGGGCTTTTTCCTGTTGCAACTGCTGAATGATTTCGGCTTTTTGGTCGGGGCGGACTTGGGCAAAGCTGCGATCAATGCCCACTTCGGCGGCGATCGCATCGGCGGTTTTGGGGTTATCGCCCGTGAGGAGGACGACTTCTAAGCCCATGCGCTGTAAGCGTTGCACCACTTGCTTGGAAGAGGGTTTGAGGGCATCGGCGATCGCCACAATCGCG
>DATNRH010000825.1 GCA_036703605.1 Candidatus Obscuribacterales bacterium
CTTGGGTCGGGTCAACTTGTAGGGCGCTCTACTAGAAAGTAGCGTCTTGGGCTCCATCATCTGTATGAAGCCTTGGTGGACAATGACCCGATAACTGCACATCACCCAGAAGAACTCTATTGTGATGAGGACCACCAGTAAAAGATTCATGATAAAGGTAAACAGATAGCTGGGGTTGATACCCAAGCTTTCCATACCCACGTAGGGGCTGCTGGTGGTGTTGAACGTGTTGAGGTAGCAGGGGGCCCTGATCCCAAGCGGACCATATACATTGCACCATCTATCGTCATTGGCCTGGTTAATCAGGCTATCCCCTGCATCGGCTGGATTGAATGGGTTGGGGTTGGCCGTGGCGATGCTGACGAGCTGCCACAAAAAGACGGCAATAAACCAGCACCAGAGCAGAAAGGTGATAATCATGTGAGTCAGCTCAATCCAGCGCACCCCCACATAACTCGCCATGAAAGCGGCCGATATGGGGATGAGCCACACAAAGGCCAGGGAGAACATGGCAATAAAGTCAAAGGTGCCCCTCTCGGTGGTCAACTGCCCGGGTGGTTCACTTAGCGCGTACGTGTGGGTGAACTGGGCCGCCGTCGGGCTCCACCCTTGATGAGGCAGCATCACCAGGGTAAACACGGCAACAAAGATCCACACACCGCGTTTGGCATACTCGATGTTTTCGCGCCCACGCATACCTCCTCTTTATCAGTTAACCCTTTTGTAAGGGTTACAAATAGGAACTAGCGTTTAATGGCGCATGACCCGAATCTAGCTTACCATATATGGGCCCTAGCTTTAGAGGATGAAGGTCGGACACATTACTTGAGGCATGCCCAGCTAGAAGAGAAGAAACAGCGATGGCGGATGGTGCAAGAGGCGGCGGGCCTACTTGTGGTTGTAGCGTTTTATCTACCCATATTAGTAACGCTATTTACCGTTGTATTTCCGATCGCTGCCTGGCCCGAGTTTGCACAGGAAAGAATTTGTGATGCTGTTTGCCCATTTGTCAGCAGAACTCTTGAGGACCCCACACCACCAAGCAACTCGCACTGGGGTTACATAAGACTGTTTTACGCATATGTTTTGTACTTTACTGTTGAGAAATGCAGTCTCTCATATGCACAATCTCGCCATTACGACGCTAAATGCGCATGTACCAGCCAGCCATCAGAAGTTTGTAGTATAGCCACGTTTGGTGAAAAAACGTTACCAGAATAAACCCTTTGTTGTCAC
>DATNRH010000826.1 GCA_036703605.1 Candidatus Obscuribacterales bacterium
TCTAAGGCTTCTGCAAAGCAGGCACTATCGACTTGTGCTAAAGCAGTCAATATCCAAGCACGGTAGTGTTCATCGTCAATTGCCCGAGCAGCATCCAAGAGTTGAGTAAAATCGGCACTATCAACTTTCACCAAAGCACTCAAGCCCCTGGCACGGTAGTACTCTCCCTGAATCGACCGAGCGACGTCCAAGAGTTGAGCAAAATCAGCACCATTGATCTGTGCTAAGTTCTTCAAGACAGCAAGACGGAAGGCTTCATTCTCAATTGCTCGGGCAGCGTTCAAGGCTTCTGTAAAGTACGTACTATCGATGTGCGCTAAGGCGCTCAAGACGTCTGCATGAGCCTCCGTATCCTGCATTGCCCGAGCGTTGGCCAGAGCTTTTTCAACGTAGGCACTATCGACTTTCGCTAAGTTAATCAAGACGCCTGCACGGTAGTACTCATCCTGAACCGACTGAGCGGCGTTCAAAGCTTCCGCAAAGTAGGCGCTATCGACTTGTGCCAAAATACCCAAGACCGATGCAAGGCAATAAGGTTTATTCTGTATTGACCGAGTAGCGTTCAAGGCTTCCACAAAGTAGGTGCCGTCAACTTGTGCTAAAGCAATCAAGACCCTAGCGCGGCTGCTGGCCTCATTTTTAATTGAACGGACTTCAGTCAGGAGTTGAGCAAGATCAGCACCATCGACTTGCACTAAGTTTCTCAAGACATCAAGACGGATGGCTTCATTCTCAATTGCTCGGGTGGCGTTCAAGGCTTCCGCAAAGTAGATACCGTCAACTTGTGCTAGAGCAGTCAAGACCCTAGCGCGGCTGACCTCATTCTGAATTGAATGGACTTCAGTCAAGAGTTGAGCAAGATCAGCACCATCAACTTGCACCAAGTTACTCAAAACCTCCATACGAATGGTTTGATCCAGGATTGTTCGTGTGGTGTCTAAGGCTTCCGTAAAGTAGGTGCCATCAACTTGCGCTAAGGCACTCAAGACCCAAGCGCGGCTGATCTCATTTTTAATTGAACGGACTTCAGTCAGGAGTTGAGCAAGATCAACACCATCGACTTGCACTAAGTTTCTCAAGACACCAACACGGATGGCTTCATTCTCAATTGCCCGGGTGGCATTCAAGGCTTCTGCAAAGTAGGTGTTATCGGCTTGCGCTAAGTTAGTGAAGATCTTCGCACGGCTGACCCCAGACTCAATTGAACAAACCTTCTGTACCACTGACTGGAACAGAGGCTGGGTTAAATAAGCCGCTAAAGCCTCTACTGTCCCAGTAAAAAAAACTTCATATTGTATCTGCTCCACATAGGCCCAAGCCCGCTCCGCCGACCAAAATCCACCTTTTACCAAGGCCGCCAGTAATTCCCCAGGCAACGGACCGATCAACGAATTCAACGTTGTTACCATCAGCGCATACCGACATTGCAGCACGATCGCCCTCTCCGGCTCCCGCTCATATAACCCCTCCGCCAACCGCCAGCCCTCAGAAACTGCCGTCACAAAAATTCCCGGCGCTCCCACCTCCTGACAAGCCTCAAACCAAGCATTTCGCCCCGCTCCATCACTAGCTGCTAACAACTCATGCACCGCCTCGTCCCGCCCCGCCTGGATCAAGTGCCAGATCAAATGACGATGAATATAGCTATCCCTCGGCAAGCCGCAGCACTTCGCCCCATAATCCAGCGGCCCATAGCGGTCTACAAACGCTCCGTGAGCTGCCGCCAGATCCCCTATCCCCGGCAGCGTCCTTGCCTCAAGCAAACCCCGCGCCGTATCGTGCATCAAATCATGCACCCGATAGGTTAGTTCCCCCGCCCCTGTTGCACTGCCGTCGGTCAAGAACGATCGCCGCCGTAGCTCAATCAATCCCTTCTTCGCCTGCAACAACGGCACATCCCACAACCGTGCCGCCACCGGAGCCGTCAACGGCACATCCTCTGGCAACACCCCTAACCAAGCAAACTGCTGTAGCTGCTCCGGTTTCAGCCGCTTCAGACTCAAG
>DATNRH010000827.1 GCA_036703605.1 Candidatus Obscuribacterales bacterium
CTGGCACACGATCACGCTGGAACACGAGGTCCGGGACAACGACCAAGCCAGTGTACTACGTGGTATGGGGTGGGACGTGCTAGAGATATGGCCCCAAACGATTGAAGACCCGGCAGCGCTGCGCTGGTGGATGGAACGATATATCCTCCGCCTATTCGGGACACACTGGACGCCAGGAGGCTGGTAATATGTATGAAACGCTAGACTATAACGAAAGATTTAAGCAGCTAGAGACGAAAGTGTCAGACCTGGAGATGCAGGTCGAGGAGTACGAACGCCAGATCGACCGGCTATTGCGGGCTGTGTTCTCCGGCAGCGCTGGATCAGGTATGAAGATCACGTCTTCTGACCTGGCTGAATCACTCCAAAGCCCTGACTACGTAGCAGGTCCCTACGGGGGCAGGGGTTGGAAGTGGACCACCGGGCCAAAAGGTAGACTTGAAAACTACAATGCCTTCGTTCAAGGCGACGTTGTATTAGGGGACATCTGGACTACCAAGATTATGCCTGCCCACGTGTGCGGTTATCGTATTGGCTGGAACGAATCGGGTGACCCCCGTGCAGTGGGTCCCACCGCTGGCATCACAACGCTCTACCTTGTGCCCTGGGACTACGACGGTGTATACCTGGCGGATCCGCTGCTACACATAGATGTGGAAGATCCAGCAGACCACGTGCACCACCGGAAACTTGTGCGTATGAACTACTACCCGATACCACTGACGGGCCTGCCTGCCGGTACGAAGTACGACGTGGTACTGCACTACAACGGCAACGAAAGGGACCCTGTGCCACACGCTGAACTGATTCCCTGGGCGAACCTGAACGATAGGGAAACCCCCCTTGTCTGGAATAATGGGGGATGGTGGGAAATAGAAGAGGACGAGAAACTCTGGCTGGGAACGGTGCAGACCACACAGCCAGGAACTACGTCGTCACAGTTTATTTTTAATTACTTTGCTACAAACTAGGAGATAAGATGTCAGTAGAAAAATTGCGGATAGCTTTGTCGCTGCTGTGGCAGATAGCTAATTGGTTAATGGGGCGCTTGGATGACGAGGGTATTGAATTGCCTGCTATCATAA
>DATNRH010000828.1 GCA_036703605.1 Candidatus Obscuribacterales bacterium
CCACTCTAGGGCGTACTCCAGAAGCTGGCGCATATCATCGTCGTCAATATGCTCTCCCTCCTCAACACGGTCTTCGATGTCTCGCATCCATGCTTTGATCTGGCGATCGCCTCTTGTTTTCGCTCTGATCAGGGGCCCACAGTCATGGAACATGGCAGTCAGCCGTTGGTTCCTAGCATCAGGACTCACCTCTGATCTCCCACTCAGTGCACCCGTACCCCAAGCACACTGGGCATAGTAAAGCAGTCGCGCACTCAAGGGCATCACGTCGGGCAGTGTTTTCAACTTAAGAACCTGTTGAATTTCGTGCTGTAGCTGCTGGATGCACTCCTCAAGAGGCAAGTCATCACTGCCGCGCATATCAACCCGATTCAAGACAAACACCATGGAATCCGTGCGTTCATTGGAATCCGTATGTTCATTGGAATTTGTGCGTGCATTTAGATACTCCACAACATTCTTTAGCTCATCCAAGAGCTTTTGTCGTTGCTGATCGTCCACCTGTCCGTAGTCCAGCGTCACGACGCTAAAGGCTTGACTCACATAGGACTGAATGACCTTCAGGTTGTCTTTGTCTTGCACCGACTTGAGGCCCGGCAGATCAACTAACTCAAACTCAATACCGTCCGGCAACCCTAGCAGGCTTGGGTCGGCGACGGGCAATATGGGCAGCGTCACCGCCACCTCCGGTGCCTGGAGGTCTTTTTCCCGACGACTGCTATGGTAAAGACGCATGACCCGGTCACGGATGCGATCGTAGATCTCCCCATCCTCCAGATCATTCCAAGCGCCAGTGTCCCAGACCGCACCGTCCGTTTCTGCAATGTGAAGTTCTCGGGTATCGCCATGGCGCAGCCGCAAAACGCCGCCGCTCATCTCCCCGCGCTCAATCGGCGCAATTCGTCGTCCAATCAACGCATTGACCAGGGTTGACTTGCCAGACGATGTCGTCCCAATCGTGGCAATATATAGCTTAGGGGTTTCGAGCCGGGCGATCGCTTCATCATAAGCATCCTGGAAGCGCTGAAGCTGTTCCTTCACCTCGTCACCACTAAAGGCATCCGGGGATGTGTTGACAATATCGCTCACACAATTCCCCAACTCCTGCAAATGGTTTCTTGCAGTCTCCAACATCTCAATCGGGCTGGGCATCCTGTCCTCCAAAATAGGGCTGAGCCAGAGGTCTGCGCCTCCCACAAACCCGCAAATGGGCATGGGGAAAGCTATCGCTCTCCTCAAGAATCTGAAGCTAAGAACCTGAATGAAGCTCAGGCCACAAACGTTTCATCCTTCAGGATGCCCAAGACTAAAGCCGGATAAACAGCCTGACCCAATCCTATTTTTTAGTTTTTCATAAAATATTCCATCGCCAGCGTCTAGGTCAGACGCCACACAGTCAATAAGCCCCATCCCTGCTCGACTGCCCCAACGTTGATGCCAAGAGGCTGAAACTTACGCCGTCCAAATCGTTCATTGCCGGTTCAACGACCGTCATAAACCTGCGTAGAGAGGTTTGGATACTTAGGCGCGGCTTCTAGCCGCCAGTATTGAGAGTTTTATCAAACCAAAACATATCTCGTGGCTTAAGATAGGGCCACGGTAAAGATTCTGACCAAAACGGGCCATTTAGATCTAGAGTCCTTTGATAGCAATAGCTCCAACTATGAGACGATGCTGAGACAGCGCTGTTTTGCGACCCACTAAGCGACCT
>DATNRH010000829.1 GCA_036703605.1 Candidatus Obscuribacterales bacterium
ACTAGTAACGAAAATAACAATAACCAGAACAATAGCAACCACAGCCATGGGAGTCAGGGTCAACCGAGTGGTCAGCAGCACTATATGCATCAGAATCAGGAGATGAAGGAAGAACTAAAGCAGTCGTCCCAAGATTCATCACAGCAGCAGCAGCAACCCCCTACTCCCCAGGAAATATTGGAATCAAACAAGCGTGCTGCCTTGGCTGGTCAGTGGAGGACCCCTCCGTTGCCAGTATTTCCCACGAGCGCTCCTTCTCAGCATCCGCACCAGCATTCTGCTCCCCCGGCTTCAGCTAGCAGCTCCTCATCAGCTCATTCCATGGGTCTTCCTCCGCCCAACAGTCTCCCTGAAAACTCGGAAGACTACGCCAAAGCTCTTCAGGAAGCCTATCGTCGTGGTGCCGAGGCTGCTGCTGCCATGGCGGTCCACCAGCAAAACATGTCTGCTTCCACGTCCTGTCCCAACTTTCAGGCCCCCATGAATGCTCCCGCTCCGCCCCCATCTCAGCAGCAGCAGCAGCAGGCACCTCAGCAACACCAACAGATCATGACTTCTCGAAGCGAGGAAATGACGTCTTCGTCTGGTTCTGCTTCCAGTGCTCCTCCAGCACCGCCACAGTATAGTCATCCACCCCCTCCGCCTCATCAACATCCGGTATATCATCATCCTCAGTACGCAGAGCATCCACATGTGGTTCATCACGCACCACCGCCTCACCCCCATCATCAACAGGCACCGCCCCAAGGACATCATCCTCCCCACTATCCTCCCCCGCCTCATTATGTGGCTCAGCCTCCTATGCAACCCACACAGCCACCGGGTCCAGCGCCACCAGCACAACAGGGGCCGCCCCCGCAGGCACCAGCAACACAACAACAGAGTGGAAGCCCTGGTACTACTACGACTACTCAACAACAGGCCGCCGTTCCCAATCCGTTGACCAACATGCCACCTCCGCCCAAACAGCCTCCCACGCAGCGGGCTCCCCCTCCGGCTACGGGAAGTTCTCAGATCGTGGTGCCTCCGGCTCAGCCTCGGTCGGTCAGTATGCCGGACATGTCATCTTACGCACATCAGGCGGAAGAAGAAAAGCGGCAAAAACGATTGGCTCGCAACCGGGCCAGTGCCCGGCTACGTCGTTTGCGCAAAAAGAATTTGGTATGTTACAAATTGCAGCATGTGCAAATAGACTGATAAGATTGTTTGGTCTGTGGTTTTATCTCTGTTTCTCACCTTAAATGTTGAATGCCAACTTTTTGCAGGTCGATGCCTACGAAACGGAAGTGGGTATTTTGGAAAAGACGTTGCAACAACTCAAGGCCCACGAATGGGGTTGTCCTACCACGGGGCCCGCCGCCGCCGCTGCTGCTACATCGGAAAAGAGCCATCAGTCTCTCCTCGAGGCGCTCTGTATGGACCGTGGTCAGCAAGTCATCTCAAGTGAACAGCGTGCCGAACAGTGCCAGGACATTCTGGAGCAGCAGCTCCAGCAAATGGAACTTTTGAGGCAGGTTCAGTTTGAGCAGCAGCTCCTGGCGGCCACGTCGTCAGAACAAAAGGACGAAGATCCTGAAATTGCCGAAATGGCCAACGAATTGTCTCAGGTGCTGGAATTGACCGACGATCAAAAGAGTCAACTGCAAGGTGCTAGCAAGGGTCTCGATGAAGAAATGGTGGCTCTGGATAC
>DATNRH010000830.1 GCA_036703605.1 Candidatus Obscuribacterales bacterium
TGCCGAATCATTAGAAACAGGGCAAGAACTACTCCTCCGCGAGGGTGTGTTTGCTCCATTGCGAGGTGAAATGCAAGCCGATCTTTACAAACTGCGTCCGTATCGCATTCTAGAACTGCTGTCTATTCCAGAGTCTGCTGAAAGCTATCGCGTAGATCATCAGCGCGGCATTCAGGTTCTCCAAGAAATGCTGGATGAACGCGGTGGCATTGATGGCACGGGGGATGATCAATCCGGTCTGTCGGTGGATGATTTCCTCAAGTTTATTCAACAACTACGTGCCTACCTCACGGCAGGAGAGCAACAGGCCCTGTTTGAGACAGAGGCCCGGCGTCCCTCGGCGGTGGCTACCTATCTAGCGGTGTATGCCTTAGCAGCCCGTGGCTTTGCCGATCGCCAACCTGCTCTCATCCGGCGCGCTAAGCTGCTGTTGCTGCGGTTGGGTATGCGCCAAGATGTGTACCTAGAGCAAGCGGTTTGTGCGTTATTGCTGGGGCAGACGGAGGAAGCTAGCCGCGCCTTGGAGCATAGTCAAGAGTATGACTCCCTCGCCTTTATTCGCGAACATTCTCAAGATTCGCCCGATCTCCTGCCGGGCCTGTGCCTCTATGGAGAGCGCTGGCTGCAAAATGAAGTATTTCCCCACTTCCGGGATCTGGCCCAAAAGCAGGTATCTCTCAAAGAATACTTTGCCGATGAGCAGGTGCAGGCCTACCTTGAAGAGCTGCCCAATGAACCCGAGCCAGCTAGCCAATGGGCTCCTGCCCAAGCTCGGGAGCATCACGAGAATGGTCATCGAGACTATGCGATGGCTGGTTCAGCCTATGCGACCCGTTCTGTTAACGGCCATCAGCCCTCGGGGGGCTCCGCTGGCTATGGCGCGACGGCGACCCTAGATGCACCGCCGGTGAGTACGGCAGTGCCGGTCGCTGAACGGGTTTCCCATGGGGGCGATCGCCCCATCATGCCGCCCCCCAGCAGCCGTCCACCCCGTCAGAATAAAACCGAGATGCGACGACGGCCCAGCCGCGGCCGTCCTTCTCCCCGTCTTGACCGAATGCTCTTTTTGGTTGCCATTGGTGTCTTTGGCTTGGTTGTGCTCATCTCCCTGCTCAGCCGCATCAGTCGTGTCTTTGGCGGAACTCCTACGGTAGAACCACTGCAGCAGAGTTCTTTGGCGGCTCTTCCCCAAATTTACGCTGAAGCCATCACCCCTCCAGCCCCTAGCCTTAGTCAGGCAGAGTTGACCGATGAACTCGCCCAGCAAGTGGTTGAAACTTGGCTCGCAGCTAAGTCTGAGGCCCTAGGGGAAGCGCACAATGTTGATAGTTTGTCCGAAATTTTGGTGGATCCTGCGCTTTCTACCTGGGAGGCAAGGGCAGCTCAGAGCGTCAACAACAACTGGTATATGGTGTACGAGCATACCGTGACCATTGATCGGGTTGAGGTGAATGAAGAGGTGCCGGAAGAAGCCAGTGTGTTTGCGGCGGTGACTGAAACGGCTGAGCTATATGTGAATGGCCAGATCGACTTAGGAGGATCCTATGATGAGGCTCTCCAGGTTCGGTATGATTTGGTGCGGCAGGATGATCAGTGGCGCATGAGCTCTATGTCTGTTCAATAATGTGCCGGCAGGCGACCGCGGCCTGGAGGGGGAGTGGTAGATGCTGGGCAGTAGCGAACTGCTTCTCTCCCCCATCGGTCTCATCTAGACGGGGGAAGCTACCCTACCGCGCTTTTTGATAACTTTAGACAAGCTCAGCTCATTGCCTTTGGCGTTCCAGCGCACTTCATCAAAAACCTGGTGCAAAATATAGAGCCCTCGACCGCATTCATCAACGTGATGAGAATCATGAAGGTGGGGTGTTTCAATCTGGCATTGGCAGGTGGGTGATGGACTAAACCCTGATCCTTGGTCTGAGATGATCCAAGAACAGCGATCGCCTACGACTGAGAACCGCACCAGAACCGTCTTACCAGGATCGAGATCATTGCCATGTTTGGATGCGTTAACCAGGGCCTCTTGTAGGCCAAGGCGAACCTCGTCTCTCCAACAGGCAGGAATGTCTGTCATCAAGAGATCGAGCACTGGACATAGATGAAGCGTGGAGGCAAAGCTAACTGTGCCCCACTTGCGCCCGCTGGGACGCAGTGAGATAGCAATCACGCAGTAAACCTCTCAGTTTTACAGAATTGAGTCGGACAGTCTGACCATAAGCGATCTCCCCTGTCTCTCAACGGGAGCCTATGGATAGGATCGTTTTGGGCTTAGTGAGGCGATCGCCTCAACCCATAGCGTAACCCTGATCATGCTGCAATCTGTCGCTTGGTCTAGCCAGGCGATTAATTCAGCACTCTTTTATCGTAGCATATGCCCTTTTTGCTCCATGTCACCCCATGGGACTGTTCTCTTAGGACGAGGGCGATCGCTTATAGAAAGGACGTTTCACCACCGTGGCCTCGCAGTGGCGTCCGCGAATGTTGACCGTCAGATGCTGTCCTGGTTTAGCCAGGCTAGGGGGAACATAGGCCAGGGCAATGGGATAGCCGAGGGTGGGAGAGAGGGTGCCGCTGGTGACGTGACCCACCACTTGATCGTCATGCATCACCTCATATCCCGAGCGGGCAATGTTGCGCCCCGTCAACTTCAGTCCTATCAAGCGACGCGGTACGCCATGGCGCTTCTGCTCTTCTAGGGGCGATCGCCCGATAAAGTCTCCCGTCTGATCCAACTGCACGAGCCACGATAGCCCAGCTTCTAGGGGGGTGGTTGCGGCATCGACATCTTGACCATAGAGGGCCATAGCCGCTTCCAAACGCAGCGTATCCCGTGCTCCCAGCCCACAAGGTTCAACCCCAGCATCCAGCAGCGATCGCCACAGAGTTTGTCCCGGTAGGGCATCCAGCATAATTTCAACGCCGTCTTCTCCGGTGTAGCCGGTACGGGCGATAAAGGCCGATTCGCCCAACATGGGTACCGTGACATGTTCATAGCGCCCCACGGATGATAGATCCGTATCGGTATAGCGCTGCACCGTGGCGATCGCCTCTGGCCCTTGTACAGCAATAAGTACCGTTCCCTGAGACTGATCGCTCAGCGTCACGTGGTTAGCATCGAGGTGTTCTAAAAGCCATTGGCGATCGCTGTCGGTTGTGGCGGCGTTGACTATCAACAAAACGCGATCGCCCTCGGTCTTCGTGCTGCCTTGGTTGTAGATAATCAAATCATCCAAAATCCCTCCAGCAGCATTCAGGAGTACTGTGTACTGAGCTTGCCCTGGCTGCAGTTGACTGAGATCGGAAGGCACCAACGTTTGCAAGTGCTCTAGAATGCGCTGCCCCGTTAAGACAAACTTGCCCATATGGGAAATATCAAACATGCCAACGCGATCGCGGACAGCTCGGTGTTCTTGGGTAATGCCACTAAATTGCACCGGCATTTGCCAACCCGCAAACGGCACCATGCGGGCCTGGTCATGGAGAGAATATAGCGGAGTTTGGTATAGCACGCTACGGTCGGAATCAGTCATAACCCAAAATACTCATCAACCTGACGCCACAGTATTTCATATCCAGGCCGAGAACACAATTTTCATGGGGGCTCTCGTTGGCCATGTTCTATTAATGCTCTGTAAGATCCGTCAACGCTTTATCAAGGATGCGTAGAGAACATCAGTGGGGACATTTTTCCTAGGGGAGTGATCAAGGCTCCCTAGGAGACACCGATGGGACATCATCTTTGGGGAAGCGATCGCTCTTGATTCAGAATCTCCGCAGAGATAAAACCCAGCAGTGTGAAGAGACCTTAGAGGAAATATAAAGTTTCTGAATGGTTAGCGTAATTCCTACAATTGTTACCGAATGTATTCAATACCATGGGGGTACTCTACGGGGATTTGCCTAGTCGATTTCCAATTTACATCCTAGGACAACCTATCTAGTTCGTTGGCGATTGGCAAAGACCAACGTCTAGACCTGCTTGATCGTTCAAGGACGAACAGTGCTGAGTCTAGAGGTTGGCGGCGCAGCCAGATCTTGTGCTTTTTGTGCAAGCTATAGCCAAACTTCAATGATGTTGTGGTCTCACGCTCTCAATGATGGTGGGCATTACGCTCAATTCTTCCTAAACTTGGAGAATCAGAAGGGGCGTCTAGACCACAGTCAAACCGTACAAGCTCATCCGTTCTAGATCTATATATTCATGGCGTAGCTGAACCGCACGAGTCGTCCTTCGCTTACCATGAGTAACTGAAGAATCATCTAGGCGTTAGTTTTGGTACTGATGTCGTGGTTCTAACTGGGTCATGCTTGTCTCCTGAATGGGAGGATGCATAGAACGATATGCTGTTCGGAAGGAGCTTGGTATGAGACGGTATAGGGACGTTGGAGCGAGCCATATCATGTGGTATCCCTCTCCTATTTTGGGAATCTTAAGGCTAGGTTTCTTCGTTGCGGTTTGATTTCCGACCTTTCGCTTGCTACACCCAGACACCAGAGCATGATGATTGCTAAATCTGAAAACCCGGACTATCCAGTAACCGTATCAGACCAGACTGCCATGGTTGTGATGCCAGAAATGTTTACTGTGAATCAGGCAGTGTCCTTTAAGCAAGCATTCCAGAGCGTCTGCCAGGATATCCCCTCCCTGACTCAAGCAAAGCTTGATTTCCGTCAAACGACGTTTATTGACAGCAGTGGGATTGGCGCACTGATTAGTGCTTTGAGAACCGCTCAACAGCAGGGCGTTCAGCTTAAACTCTTTAATGTATCCAGCCAGGTGATGATGGCACTCGCCATGACGGATCTGGATAAAATTTTTGAAATTGAGCAATCGACCGGTATCGCGCAGGATCTGAAAGCACGCCCCAGTCGAGACCAGCAGCCCCATCCCACTCATCCATCGATTACATCGCCGACCAAACGTGTGATTGATATTGTAGGAGCTCTTGTCGGTTTGACGATTACTGGTGTGCTGCTGATCCCCATTGCGATCGCCATTCAGCTTGATGATCCAGGGCCCCTCTTTTTTGGGCAAGTGCGCTGCTCTTGGATGGGCAAGCGTTTTAGAATGTGGAAATTTCGTTCGATGGTGGCGAACGCAGAAGCCCTGAAGCACCAAGTTGAGAATCAGGTAAGTGGGCCGTTGTTTAAGAATGCCAATGATCCTCGCATTACCCGAGTGGGACGGTTTCTCAGACGGACTAGTTTAGATGAACTGCCTCAGTTTCTCAATGTATTAAAAGGGGATATGAGTTTAGTGGGGACTCGTCCGCCCACCCCAGATGAAATTGAAATGTATGAAATTCCCCAGTGGCAGCGGTTAGATGTCAAGCCTGGTATGACGGGTGAATGGCAGGTGAATGGTCGCTCGTCGGTTACCAGTTTTGAGGATGTCATTCGTCTTGACTTGAAGTATCAACAAAACTGGAGCCTCTGGTACGACATCCAGCTCATTTTGAAAACCATTGCCGTTTTATTCAACAAGAAGTCTGGTGCGATGTAGAAGGCTGCTGGGGTTGTTGCGACGACTCAAGTAGGCCAGCAGACCTATGAGGAGGACGATGCCGGTCGTGTATTTTACGGCATTGGGAATAGCTGGGTTGGGCGAGAAGAAGCCTTCAATCACGCCAGCCACGATCAACATAGGAACGACACCATAGACAAGCCGGGCTGCAAGTAGCCCGTATTTTTTTAGGGCATCTACTCGACGATAGATGCCCGGAAATAGGAGTGCCCGTCCTAAGAGAAGTCCTGCACCTCCAGCGAGGAAAATAGCCGGCAGCTCTAGGGCTCCATGGGGAAATACGAAGGCCCAAAATGGCCAAGCTAGCCCATTCTGTCCAACTAGCGCCCCGATGGAGCCCAAAAATAGTCCATTGAAGATCAGAATATAGACGGTGAATAGCCCGCCGGTCATACCGCCAGCCACGGCATTGAAGGACACCCGCAGATTATTGATCATAATGTTGCTAGAGGCTAGGGGCTCTACACCTAGAATGCTGCCCATCCACAACTCACCACGGCGTACCATGGTGATCAGGTCACTAGGAACCAAGATGTCCATGTAGGTTGGGTCATGCCAGGCCAGCCACCAGCTTACGGCGGCAGGAGCAACAAGCAGGAGGGTGCTGAGCAGAATGTAGCCTCGACATTGCTGGACAGTTTCAGGAAACCCTGACTGGATGAATGTGAGCAGCGATCGCCATTCTTGCCGGCGAGAACCTTGGTAGATTTGAGCATAGCCGCGGACTGTCAGGGATTGAAGACGTCGCATGAGATCGGGCCCGAGGTTGTGGGTGCGGGCACGTGCCAGATCTGCAGAGACCGATCGATATAGACTAGCCAGGTTCTGAATATCCTGGGCGGAGAGGGTGCGCAGACCACGACGTTCTGCTTGAGCAAGCAATCCTTCTAAGTCCTGCCAGCTTTTTTCTCGCTGGGCAACCCATCGCTGGATATCCATAAGCTCTATCGGTAGCGTTTCGCCCCAGTGTAGCCTGATCCTGGAAGCTGTCCTCAAGATCTAGAGCAGCTCTCAACATCTCGATCCATGCCGCGCCGATCTATCCTAGCGATCGCTCAACCGGCTCCCAGGGTCGCCATGCCTAAGATCTTGATAATATTCCTCAAAAAAGACTTGCAGCAATTGGGCAAAACAGCTTTTAATGGAAACTTAAGGAACGCCTGAATTCAAGATATAGTCTAGAGGTATGGTCTCCATCGGGTCATTCTGACGGTACAGGCATGAATGGAGATCACCAATAGAGGCGAAGGGCACCATGACCATGGGATTGCTCATCTGCTTAAGAGCCATCTATAAAATCATGGGATTGCCAGATGGGAAACCGGTAGGGTATCGCCACGCTACCGACACAGGCGGCTGGATCTTGAAGATCCGTTACCGTTCTTTAAGGCGATCGCCCCAAAACCATCGATAACGTTAAGATTATTAAGATAAACTGCCGGGTAGAACCCCTATTTGATGAGTCTATCGTTACAATAAGTAACAAAAATTAGAGGACAGAGAAGGTTAAAACTATGGGTCGAGTTGGAGTTTTGCTACTTAACTTGGGCGGACCAGAGCGCCTAGAGGACGTTCGTCCGTTTTTGTTTAATCTGTTCTCTGATCCTGAAATCATCCGCATTCCCTTCACCTGGATGCAGAAGCCACTAGCTTGGCTGATTTCCACCTCACGGGCTCGCAAATCCCAAGACAACTACCGGCAGATTGGCGGTGGATCACCCCTGCGCCGCATCACCGAAGAGCAGGCGCAGGCCTTAGAGGCTTCTCTGCGTCAGCGGGGGCAAGATGCTCAGGTCTATATTGGGATGCGATATTGGTATCCCTTTACCGAAGAAGCGATCGCTCGCATTAAGCGCGACAAGGTGGAAAAACTGGTCATCTTGCCGCTCTATCCCCAGTTTTCCATCAGCACCAGCGGATCGAGTTTTCGGCTGCTGGAAAAAATCTGGGATGATGACCCGTCCCTGAAAAATATTGAATATACGGTCATTCCCTCGTGGTATGACAGCCCTGGGTATTTAAAGGCCATGGCCGATTTGATTGCTCAGCAACTTGATCAGTTCCCTAACCCAGAGCAGGTGCATGTGTTTTTCAGCGCCCATGGGGTGCCGATTAGCTATGTGGAAGAAGCGGGGGATCCCTACCAGCGCGAAATTGAAGACTGTACCGCGCTGATCATGAAAACCTTGAGTCGTCCCAATGCTCATACCCTAGCCTATCAAAGTCGGGTAGGGCCGGTAGAGTGGCTAAAGCCCTATACCGAAGATGCCATTGCAGAACTTGCGCATGATGGCGTGGAAAACTTAGCCGTTGTTCCCATTAGCTTTGTCTCAGAACATATTGAGACTCTGCAAGAAATTGACATGGAATACCGCGAAATTGCGGAAAAAGCGGGTATTGAACACTTTCAGCGGGTGCCCGCCCTCAATACCCATCCCATGTTTATTGAAGATTTGGCCACGATGGTGGAGCAAGCGATCGCCTCCCCCAGTATCCAGTTCTCGGATGTAGTCCGTCCTCCTGAAAAGATCAAGATGTATCCTCAAGAGCGTTGGGAATGGGGATTGACGACGGCTGCAGAAGTCTGGAATGGTCGCTTGGCGATGCTGGGCTTTATTGCCTTGATGTTGGAACTGATCAGTGGGCGCGGCCCGCTCCATCTAGCGGGGTTGCTGTAGGGAATATCAGCCCCTGGGGCGTTTGCTCACCCAAAGATTGCTCTGTTAACGGTTCGGTCTGATAACAACTAGGGTAAGACAGGTTGCCGTCGGGGTGCCAATGGATCCGGAGAATTTGTGGTGGACGGATCCATCGTCAACTCGGCTGAATGACCCCCTTGTTGCTGCCGCTGCGTCTACAGAGTCTTTTGAGCTACCTATCTATGACTGACATTCAGTGCCAACCTGCCTTTGGACAGCATGTCCCGACGAGGGAGCATTCTACCGAGTTGCCCCTCGCTCAAAGTATTCATCAAATGACCGATCTGTTGAGACGATATCTCAACCTAGGAGATTTACAGCGTGTGGGTGTTAAGCTGTCGCTGCAAGCAGAATCCTTGCGATCGCCTTTGGCTGCCAAGATGGATTTGCCCCAAGCTGCCGGTCAGACTGCCTCGCCTCATGCTCTTCTAGTTTCTAATGTGGCAGGATCCCCCGATAGAAAGCGCCCTCTTGGCGTAGCTCGACGGCTGCCCCTAGGGTCTCAAGACACCATCGAAGAGGTTGCCCGCCGCATTCTCGACACTCGGCGCATTACCCGTACCGATCAAAATTCGCTCCTCAGCATCACCCTTTCGCATGTCACCCTGAAATCTCAAGAGAAGGTTTTGGTTGATAAGGTATTTGACGGACTCAAGCTAGGTATTTTGAAGGTTATGGATTGAAGGGCAATTAAAGATGGACGTCTAGGCTCAGAACATAGCGTCCAAGATGCAGACGGTTGGCCCAAAGTTCATATTCAATACGCAGGGACTTGGGTAGCGTATCTTGGGTGAATTCTAGTCGCCGCGTGAAGTTCCGTAGGCGAAACTGTCGTCCATGGTGTGGCTGAAAGTTTTGCAACCAGTAGCGACTCAATCCATAAACCCCTTCTTCCCAAAAATGGCGATAGCTGCTGTCTCCATCGCCTTGCATAGTCATGATCACCCGGTAGGGAGAGACTTCTAGCCAAATGAGACGGGGCGATCGCTGGGTGGCTGCCACGGTCGCTGATGATCGTGATGGCATGTGGTGATGCAGAGAGGGTTCCGTCAGCAAAATATGGAATTGTTCCGCGTCTTTTTGATAAACAGCCGCTGATGTTTCCGTGACGGACCATAGGGGCATGTCAAACGACATGAGAGAAAGACAGACCGGTTTACGCGGATGGGTGAGCATAGAGCAGTAGGGATAGATGTCAGACAGGCGATCGGTGGACAGCAGACAATCGAAACGATGGGGTCTAGCCCCGCTGCGCTGTCAACGAGCGCGGCAAACACTGCATCAGGATGATACTTTGAGTGTATTCCGTGGGTTCAAGAATGAAAAGGCGCTCGGCAAAGACTTAATGTGATGCAAGGTTGGTGGCCTACATCCGTCGTTGATGCTCTGTCATCCCGTTATCGATCCTGTAGGCAGTGAAACGCAGGCTTCTTGTCTAGGTTGCCCTAGGTTCGCGTTTTATCCAAACAGTCGCCGTTACCCCTCCAAAAGAGATAGGATGCTGACGAACATATCGCCCGGATCGTTTGCCGGATTTGGTGGTCATTGTCCATGGTTGTTGCCACGATCGCATTACAAACTCACGATACTCATCACACCCTTGCTATTGCGCCGCCCGCAGCGGGTTGGTCACTACGGGGAACTATTCGCGTACCGGGGGATAAGTCCATTTCCCATCGCTCACTGATGCTCGGGGCGATCGCCCAAGGTAAAACGCAGATCCAAGGATTGTTGCTGGGTGAAGATCCCCGCAGTACGGCCCATTGTTTTCGCGCCATGGGGGCTCAGATTTCTGACCTGAATGTGGATCATGTTGAGGTGGAGGGCATTGGTCTGGGTAACTTGCGCGAACCCTCCGATGTGCTGGATGCCGGTAATTCTGGTACCACCATGCGGCTGATGTTAGGTATTTTAG
>DATNRH010000831.1 GCA_036703605.1 Candidatus Obscuribacterales bacterium
TCGGGGTACAGCCGCGAGCTTCTGCATCACCGAACCAATGCTCTCTAAACGCACCATTTCTTCCCAAGAGCAGGTTTCGTCTTCCTCTTCGGTTTCGTAGCGCAGGGTAACTAAATCCCCTTCAATATCTAAAATGCGCGCTCGTTCAATCCAGCGCTGCTGATCGCGTAAAAAGACCCATACGTCACGACCATCACAACATAGTTGATAAATTTTGCGATGTAGCATAATGTCGCTTCTCCTGAGAGGTCAATCCTCAATGCGGGTTAGGACGGAGCCAAGCTGCCTAACAGTACTGAAATAGGGATCTAGCGGGGAGGGTCTAGGATTCGATCGGGAAACCCAGATCGTCCGACTAGATCATCCATACAGCCCTAGGCGTATAGTTCCCGGCGATCGCTCCTTTGGGTTAGGGCAGGGTTGGCACTGGAGGCTGCAACCCAGATTGTTGGTGGGGCGGATTGTGTGCCGCAACCCCTTGGAGCAACGCGATCACAGTCAGGATGATACGCAATTAAAATCATCGTTGATTAGTATGTTGAAAGAGTGCATTTGTCTAAACCCAGAGCGCGATCGCTGCGGGTACAGAACCACCTCATGCCTCCTGGTTCTGAGCAGAACAACATTGGAGGCGTTCAGAAACGGGAAGTCCACATCTCCTACCCCCCATTCTAACGATAGTTGGGCTGAACGTGACATTTTCCCGATGCTCACCCTCATGGGTAGAGCACAGGTTTCCCTTCTTCGCAGAAGAGATATCCTGCTTCCTTAGGGTTCCCAAGCAATGGTTCTCTCCAAGCAGGAGCACCGACTATTCATCGGCTACCGCAATGAGTCTGTGTTGTGCCATCCCTTGAGCAGCAGACTAAATTGGATAGATGCCAGGGGCTCTCCAGCCTTAGCTTGTCCTGGAGAGCGCCCTATTTGCTTGAGATACATCACTTAGACGGTGGTGATGTCCTTTTCTTTAGCACTGAGCAACTCATCGATCTTTTTGACAAACTTGTCTGTAATTTGCTGGATCGTGTCTTGCTGATCGCGAGATTCATCTTCAGAGATGTCGCTATTTTTTTCTTGTTTTCGCACCTCATCCACTGCATCTCGACGAATATTGCGCAGGGCGACCTTGCCTTCCTCCGCAATCTTAGACGCCACTTTCACCAATTCCTTCCGGCGATCGCTCGTCAGTTGGGGAATATTTAGGCGAATGGTGCTGCCGTCAT
>DATNRH010000832.1 GCA_036703605.1 Candidatus Obscuribacterales bacterium
TAAGCCAAGCTTGTATAAGCTGAACAACTAGTGGTTTTTCTACTGTTCAGTATATCGTTGCGTGACTTAACAATCGGACAGAGACCCCTAGGAAGTTTAGGACAGTTTGATAAGTTGTGCTTAAGTGAGGGGCGATCGCTCCCGTTGCCATCTTCCCATCGCTGGTTACCAATAACCCAGCCAGCCTAGGCTGGGTCTAGGTTATACCCCTGTACTTTGGCATTTATACCCCCATCTATGCCCATCTTGGTACCCATCAGTATCAAGGATGGTCTATGAGTGATCTCGATCAATCCTGAACCTGCTCCATCAGGGTGTGCCATTCAATCAGCTCCTTAATCAACACGGTGACGTTGCCGCCGCCGCCGCTGGAGGGCGATCGCCCTCCCGACCGACACCTCCCGTGAAATTTTCGTTGGGAACAGCAAGGACTGTTTATAATTCAGAGGACTTGACTCCATGGATAGGGCGTCAGGCTAGGGAGGCTTCAAGTCGGCAGAGCGATCGCCCCCTTGTCTCCCAGGTTTTGATTTTGGTTATTGGCTATTGTGCAAGTCCCCAACTTTCCAGAATGTAGTCATCCGCTGATTCGATCGCTGTCTCACTATAGCGATCAAGAGCTGTTGACCCTATTCCAGCGCCATCCTGAAGCGGGCCAATACTTTACTGCGATTTTTTGCCGCTATAGCCCGCTGGTCTACACCCTCATCCGCCATTCAGCGCGATCGCCGGTTCAGGCTGATTATCTCTTTGCCATGACCTGGCGACATATCTATCACGAGCTGGGGGGGCTGGATTTGTATGAACCGGGACGGGAACGGCCGGCAGGAGCCGAAGGGGGAGCCGCCCAGATGACCCTGCAAAGCTGGCTGATTAACATCACGGCAGTGTGCATCAACCGAGCTGAACTGCCCCCGGTGGAAGACATTCACTATTCCTTAGATCACACCTCACCGCCCCTCTGGTGCTACGTTGACCAAGCCCTTGAGCAACTCCCCCCCACGCGGCGCTTAATTGTCTTGCTCAGCCACACCTTTCACTGGAGCGATACCCGTATCTCCGCCTACCTGCAGGCCGAAGGAGATATGCTCACCCCCACTACCGTGCGCGCCGAATTTCAAAAAGGCTGCCAGCAGCTTGAAGACTTGCTGCCAGCGGATATTCGCACCATTTACCTCGACGGCGGCACCGCCCGGCTCAAGGATGCCCTCGACGCTAGCTCCGCCGCCGCCGACCTACAGGTTGAATAGTGGCTCCAGCCGGTTGTATGAGGATTGCACGAGGCGATCGCAGCCCCATCTCCGTTGCCCCCAACCCCTAAGCCATCCGGGAAAGCGCTACCGATTGCAGCAAGGGTGATAATCTAATTCAGTACATATCGGTTCCCACTCACCATTGCCGCAGTCGTTGATGACGTCATGGCCATCACCCTGGGGCATGAGTTGAGGTTGTGTAGAACAGGACACATCCGTGAAGTATTTCTTTTTGTCTGATGGCTGGGTTATTGGTCGAGTCTGGGGGATTGGCGGGCTGTGGGACGAGCTGGCCTGGCGGCGCAATCCTGAAATTCATCGCATGAACCTCTATCTGGTGGAGCAGGGCGAAACCCTCTGGCTCTACCGGGTTGAGGATGCGGTGGTGATGGTGGAAGTGAAGCCGGGTGCATTGAACTCGCCGGGAGCTATTGGGCAGGTTGTGCTCAAGCGCTTGATTACGGCGGAACAGGTGCTAGAACGGCTCTGCTCTGCCGATGCCATGACCAGTCTATCGGCGACGGCGGCCAACCAGCCCAAGCTTAGCTAGGGGATCTGCGATCGCTCCCCCAGACTTCATCATCCCAATCTAGGCTTCATCAAAATGCTGAAACCCTTGCCGTAGGGAAAGATAGGATGCATCACCGGGGCTAGACTTGTCCGACGGGGAGCAATCGCCCACCACCAAATCAAGTGCTGGCGTCGTATAGCCAATGATGGCTGCGCCGGGGCTCTGGGCAACCAAGGCCAAGGCGGTTGCTTCCGGCAGACACAACACCAGCTCAAAATCTTCTCCACCATAGAGCGTCCAGTTTAGGGCCTGCTCTGCAGATCGCCACGGGGTCAACTCCGGCGGTGTCGGCAGGCGCGATCGCTCCAGGATGGCACCCACGCCACTGGACTGACAGATTTGCAGCACCGCATCGGCTAGACCGTCACTGCTATCCATGGCAGCGATCGGCCGATCGAGCTGCCAGGCTCCGACGGCCTCCAGCAATGGCAAGATATCCAGCCGAGGCCGAGGCCGCTGGTGGGCTTGGATCAACCGATGTTGCTGGCTCACAGACAGCGGACAGGGATCGTCAGGAGACAGCAAGCGCTCCAGCCCAGCCCGGGAAGCGCCATGCTCCCCCGTCACCACAATGGCATCCCCCACCTGAGCCGCCGATCGCCGCAGCACCCGCTGGGGATGCACCTGACCCAAAGCCGTGACCCCCAAGGTCACCACGGGCGATCGACAAATATCGCCGCCCACAATCGCCGTTCCATAGGCAGCAGCACAGGCAGCCATCCCCTGGTACAGCGCTTCCACCCAAGCCACCGGCACCGTCCCCGGCAGACTCAGGCCAATGGTCAACCCCACCGGTCTAGCACCCATGGCGGCCAGGTCAGATAGATTGGCAGCGATCGCCCGCCAGCCCACATCCGTCGGTGACGTGGTCTGCTGGGGCAGGGCTAGCCCCAAACTGAAGTGAACGCCATCCACCAACACATCGGTGGTGACCACCAAGTCCTGATCCGGCGGGAGAGAAAGCACGGCAGCATCATCCCCCACCATCTCCGGCGGACAGTAGCTCTGCAAACGGCGTAGAAGACCCTGCTCGCCAATCTCTCGCACAACTAACTCAGACTTAGACTTAGAACCAAACTCAGGCACCATGGGGGTTGCACTCACACAATGAACTAGCCAGGCTCATCCAGCGATCGCCCCAGCCCAGAGACCTAATGTATCCTAACGGCAGGATGATCGGTCAACACCGGCAGGGGAGAGGGCTGTCCCTCTTCGGTGGAGTGCAGCAGCAGGGCAAAGGCTCCGGCACCTAAGCCATCCTGGGGAAACATGCGATAGCAGGGGCGATCGCTGAGGGTGGATTGGTAGGCCGCCAGATGGGGCACGGTCACCGCGGCAAATTGAGGAAACCGCTGGAGAAACCAGTCGCCCACCTGCTCGTTTTCCTCCGGTGAATAGGCACAGGTCATATAGACCAGGTACCCCCCTGGAGCCACCACCTGAGCCGCATTGGCCAAGATGCGTTTTTGGCGGTTGGCATTTTTATTAATGGTCACCGGATGGAAACAACCCGGTGCTTTGCTGCCCTTGGCCAACAGCGACTGTCCTGAGCAGGGCGCATCCACGATCACCACATCGGCGGCGTGAGGCATCAGGTCTGCCAAAACCTGGGGATCGACACTGAGGCTGAGAGCCGGCGAGATGCGGCAGCGCTTCAGGTTTGACCGCAGGGCCCGCACCCGTTTGCCGATGGTTTCATTGGCAATCAACAGCTTGGGCTGCAGCGATCGCCAAGCAAACACACTCTTGCCCCCCGGCGATGCACAAACATCCACCACCAGCGGATCCGGTGGGGCGATCGCTCCCAGAACCGAGGCGGCAAACACGGACGAAAAATCCAGACAATAGCCATAGCCAGCCTCATGCAGCGGATGTTTACCCGGCTGTTCATGGAGGGCAAGGCGATCGACAAACTCGGGCTGCCAGGGCAGGGGGGGCAACGTCGCAAACGGTCGCTCTGGCGGCTCATGACACCAGAGAAAACAAGGATGAAACGGCTGGGGCTGAGTCAACGCTGCCACAAAAGCCGCTTGCTCATCCAGATCGCGGCAGATCCGCCGACTGAGTTTCAACAATAAATTAGAAGGCGAAGACATGGACAACCTAAAGCAGCGGCTGAAGTCGGGCTAGCCAAGCAGACGGATCCTCCACCGTGAGAATCAGCCGCTTGTAGTAGTCCTGGGACGTCAGATCCAGGGTTAGAACGCGATCGCGTTGGGTGATGTACCAAAACTCGCGTCCCTGCTCAGTGTAGAACGTGCCCGCCACCAGCCAGGGCAAACCGGTTCCCGGCGCACGCAGTACCCGCCAACTGAGGGGCGGCATTGTGCTGCTCACCGATTGAATGTGGGCGCGAGGGATGTCAATGCGAGCCCCAAGGTGAAACGCCCAAAAGCGTTCCATAGGCTCTAGCTCAACCGAGAAAGTATCTGCCGTAAGGGTGAGGTTCATGGTGGCAACTATCCAGCAGTTCAATCAGGATAACGCGGGGGGCGATCGCCCTGGAAGCCGTTGGCTAACCCATGGTCAGGTGTCGTTGGGCAACGCCGGCCGCGAGGCGACCCGTTTCCACGGCACCATTCATATAGCCATAATAAGCGTCACTGAGATGTTCGCCCGCAAAGATTAGATTACCAAAAGCAACCTGCTGCCGTTCCTCAGGATCATCCGAGTCAACGTAGAGAAACCGGCTAAACTCTGTATATTGCCCTGGTCGGAAGGTGCTGTATCCGCCCTTGACCAAAGCGTCGTTGTACCAATAGGTGCGAATGGCGCGATCGCCCTGGGCATCCGGCAGATCCGGCAGATAGGACGCCATGCGTTCTACAAAGCGCTGGGCTAAAATTTGTGGACCCACCGCTCTCGTTTCCTCTACCTCCTGTCCACCCATAAAGAACGTGATTGCTCCATCCGAGCGTTGGGATTGCCGCTGGGTGGCATCCCAGGCTGACACAAACCCTAGATCAGTCCAAGCCGTACCAGCAAAACCCTCTGCCTGTCGCCACACGCGATCCGTCACGCCCACAATCAGCTTTTCATTCAGGCCAAGCTGGGCCTGGTTCATAAATCGCCGAAACCGAGCTGGAAGATTCACATTCAGCTCCACATCCCGCAGCACCGGGAAGGGAATCGCCACAATTACCACCTGAGCTTCCACCTCCGTAGCATCGGCGAAGGTAAGGCGGTATTGATCGCCCACACTTCGTAGCTGCACCAAGCGTTTCTGGAGCTGAATCTGTCCCGGCAGGCGATCGCGTAAGGCCGTAATGATCCGATCGCTACCGCCCTCCACCGTATAGGCTTCATCGCTGGTGCTCAGGAGTTCTAGTTGATCATCATCAGTGATCAAGGGCAGGTTAAAGATCAACTGCAGCATGGAGGACTCCTCCGGCTCCACGCCATATTCACTGCGAATGGTGGCGGCCAGCAAATTGTAGATGACTGGTTCTGGGAGGCGATCGCGATGGCGTTCACAATAGTCTGCCACCGATAGACGATCAAGGATGGGGGCATAGCGATCCCAAGCCTCATCGAGACGATTGGCATCTTCTAGCAACTGTGCCGCCATGGGACGAAAGGCCTCCACCAGAGTTTCCTCCGTCCAGGCTGTGCCCTCAAAATAGTAAGCAGACTCCGGCCAAGCAGACTGGGTCAGTTCGTCTAAGCGACTGTAGAGCGTCAACCCCAGGTCATCCACCAAGGCCAGCAGATCAGCATGATCGGTGTTGATCAACTCAGCCCCTAACTCAACCGTGAGATTGGGGCCTACCGCGTGGGTCACCGATCGCACCCTCCCTCCCGGTCGAGACTTGGCCTCATACACCGTCGCCAGAATGCCCGCCTTTTGCAAGTGGTAGGCCGCCGTCAGCCCCGCCAAACCACCGCCAATGATCGCCACCGTGGGCGGAGTATCGCCCCACACAGCCTGCACCCTAGGCCAAACCGTTGCCGCGATCGCCCCACCCCCAGCTAGGGCAGCATAGTTGAGAAAGCGCCGCCGACCGAAACGAGGCGATCGCCGCCCAGAACCATGATCCCCATTGGCAGCACAAGCTTGACGAAAAATCCGCACAAAAGAACGATAGAGAGGAGAGCGAGCCATAAAAGTTGTCGTTAAAAGGGATACAATACAACCGCGATCTAGAAGATGGACACTCACCCCTCTCGATCCTCACCATGAAGACCCGAGAGTAAGGCAAGGGTGCCGCACCTCTTTATCTCTTACAACAGCTAAAGCCAACACCAGCACAGGATACTGTCCGGCTCAAGAGCTCCATGATCTGTCCCTCACCCTAACTGCCTTCCAAGCCTGGGAGACAGCACTAGATATCGGCTCTTCTTAACCCCTGATTTGGAGATTGAGGGGTTAGGGGCTTCGGCGTCAGCTCAGCCGAGCACTGGATGTCTACAGTCTCGATGTGCGACCTGCAGGCGGGCACCCATGCTAACCATCTCTAGCCCGCGTTAACCTTATCTAGGTGAGGGCGATCGCCCCTAACCAACTCGATGCAATACCAATCTTACAGTATCGCTTATCGGTTCACCTCAGCCATTGTTATCTAGCTTTATCACCTAGTTTCTTACACCCGTCTTGACACCCAAGAGGTACCGAGGCATCCCCAGGCACAAACACTCACCGCCGACAGCACCGGTCTACCAACATCAGCCATGACGATCACAGCGGCCCGATCATGTTTGCCTTCGCTGTCCATTAGAAAACTATGCCATCGCTACGCCTCACAAAAATTCAACGTTTCGTTGCGTAACTTTATACATTTCTAGGGGCGATCGCCTAGGGGTTGTGATTAAGATGGAGTGGCATTAAGCAACATGCAGGGTGTCAGACAGTGGACTAGCTAGATTCAGGCTTGCTCAAGGTGGCGATCGCATCGTTCTTCATCTCCGAGTCCAGCACTTGAACGCTATTCTCCTCGTCTACATTTTTGTCCCGCCTAGAAATTTATCAACACCTAGATAGATTTACGCAGCGCATTGATCCGTCAAGATGGATATCACACTCCATCAATGGAGGTGACCCATAGGGAATTGCCTTGCCGTTGTCGTCCCTCAATGGACTGAGGGCATGGTTTCGCTTGTTCACTGGCTAGCACTGCTGTTTTCAGCGTCATCGCCAGTCTACGGCTGTGTTGGACATCCTGGCCGCATAGCCCGTCCCCCATCTTCAGGGACGACGTCACAGGGACTCCAATATGAAATCGACCCATGGGTTGAGGAATCCTCTCCAGATAGAGAACTCCGAGGGCGATCGCCCTACACCCGTCATGTCAATCCGTACCTAATCATAACGTCAGTGCCAACTCTCCTCCTCAACTACTCAGCGAGATGAGGAACTGCAAACGCCTGCCAGACCGTAGCCATGTAGGCTACAGTCGCACCTAAACGCAGTCCGGCTCTGACCTGTCTATCACCCGCCCATTTTGGGACTTCTGACCGCATCTCTCCCCCAGATCTCTAACGATCCACCGGGAGATCCTTCACCACATGTACTCTAATTCACAGCTTTTTAAGGGGAATCGCCAATGTCCGAATTGATCCAAGCCGTCCTAGACAGCAACGAACGTACCGACTTACGCCAGTTTGCCAGCGAATTGAGAAAACGAGACCAGCGCTACCTGCTGCGGAACGATATTCTCACGGCTTTCTCAGACTATTGCAACACCTATGAAAGGTCAGACGACTTTCGCCAGCAGTCTCACCTCAGCAAACTCATCTACTATGTCCAGGAGATCATCCTAGAGCGGGAAAGTCTCTGTTTAATCATTCGTCCTAAAATTGCCAACGAGCAGGCCTACTGGGTCTTTGAAGACCTAACCGTTGAACCAATGACGCCCCAGGACTTGCTTGACCTCCGCGATCGCTTCGTCAATCGCCACCACCCCCAAGAGGGAGACGTCCTAGAAATCGACTTCGAACCCTTCTATGACTACTCTCCTGCCATCCGCGACTCAAAAAATATCGGCAAGGGCGTAGACTACCTGAACCGCTTCATGTCAAGTAAGCTCTTCCAAGATCCCACCCAGTGGTTAGAGGCGCTATACAAATTCCTCAGTCTGCATCGCTATAACGGCACCCAACTGCTGATTAATGGTCGTATCCAATCCCAGCAGCAGCTTTCGAGCCAGATTAAGCGCGCCATCAACTTTGTTAGTCGCTACGACACCAACGAACCCTACAACAAATTCCGGTTTGAACTGCAAGAACTAGGGTTTGAACCCGGCTGGGGCAACACCGCTGGGCGAGTACGTGAAACCTTAGACATGCTGGACAGCTTGATCGACTCCCCCGACCACCAAGCCCTAGAAACCTTCATCTCGCGCATTCCCATGATTTTCCGCGTGGTGTTGCTATCCCCCCATGGCTGGTTTGGCCAAGAGGGTGTGCTAGGCCGCCCCGATACCGGCGGACAAGTTGTCTACGTGCTAGACCAAGTACGCAGCATCGAGCAGCAGCTTCAGGAAGAGATCAGCCTAGCCGGTCTGGATGTGCAATCCGCCTATCCCAAGGTGATGGTGCTAACTCGTCTGCTGCCCAACTGCGAAGATACGCTGTGTAACCAACGGCTGGAGAAAATCCACGGCACGCATAATGCTTGGATTCTGCGGGTTCCGTTCCGGGAATTTAATCCCAAGTACACCCAAAATTGGATCTCACGCTTCGAGATTTGGCCCTATTTAGAAACCTTTGCCATTGATGCGGAACGAGAACTGCTTGCGGAATTCCAAGGCAAGCCCGACTTGATCATCGGCAACTACTCGGATGGCAACCTCGTCAGCTTCTTGCTGGCCCGACGGCTGAAGGTGACCCAGTGCATCATTGCCCATGCCCTAGAAAAGTCGAAGTATCTGTTCAGCAACCTCTATTGGCAAGATCTAGAAGAGCAGTATCACTTCTCCATCCAGTTCACGGCAGATCTGATCGCCATGAACTCCGCTAACTTTGTGGTCAGCAGTACCTATCAAGAAATTGTGGGCACCAAGGAAAGTGTGGGCCAATACGAGTCCTACCATCGCTTCACCATGCCGGAGCTGTACCACGTGGTGAATGGCATCGATCTGTTTAGCCCCAAATTTAACGTGGTGCCACCGGGAGTCAATGAAACCGTCTATTTCCCCTATCACCGCGCTGAGGATCGGGTACCGGGCGATCGCGATCGCCTCGACAAACTCCTGTTTACCGACGACGACCCAGCCACCATCTTCGGCACCCTAGACGATCCGAGCAAGCGCCCTCTGTTCTCCATGGCCCGGTTAGATCGGATCAAAAATCTCACCGGCTTAGCAGAATGTTTTGGCAAAAGCGAAGCCCTCCAAGAGCAGTGCAATTTGATCTTGATTGCCGGTAAACTGCGCACCGAAGACTCCACCGATCGCGAAGAAATCAGCGAAATTGAGAAGCTGTATCACGTTATTGATCAGTACAACCTGCAGGGGAAGATACGCTGGCTAGGAGTGCGGCTACCTAAAACAGATTCAGGGGAAGTCTATCGCGTCATTGCCGATCGCCAAGGCATCTTCGTACAGCCCGCGCTGTTTGAGGCCTTTGGTCTCACCATTTTGGAAGCGATGATCTCAGGATTGCCCACCTTCGGCACCCGTTTTGGTGGGCCGCTGGAAATTATCCAAGACAAGCACAACGGGTTTTATATTAACCCCACCCACCACGAGGAAATGGCAGAGGTGATCCTCGACTTTCTCTCGAAGTGTGAGCATAAGCCCGACTACTGGAAGGAGATTTCCCAACGGGGTATCGACCGGGTCTACAGTACCTACACCTGGAAGATCCACGCCACCAAACTCCTCTCGCTCTCCAAGATCTACGGCTTCTGGAACTACAGCTCTCAAGAAAACCGCGAAGATATGCTGCGGTATATTGAAATGCTGTTCCACCTACTCTATAAACCCATGGCTAAGAGTCTGTTGGAAAAACATATGCAGGCGTAATCCTAAATTAGGGCTCATTCCGCAGGCTAGACCACGGCCTGCGGAATGACATCATCGCGTCCTGATCAGTAGCAGCTCAAACTTTCGCGGGTATCGCGTCCGGTGGTGGGGTTGGTGCCTGACGCCAAGTCACAAAGCTGTTCCTGAACATCACCCCGCAGCAGCACATCGGTGAAATCTGCCCCGCTGATGGTGGCACCGTCAAACTTTGTATTAAAGGCAAAAGCCCCTTCTAGCACCGCGTTGGTCAAATTTGAGCGGACTAGACGAGCCGTATCGAGGGTAGCGTAGCTCAGATCCGCACCTTCTAGATTTGTGTTTTCTAAGTTTGCGCCAAAAAAGCTAACCCCACGCAGGTCTGAATAGCTGAGATCACTGTTACGCAGATTGGCTTTGGTGAAACTAGAGTCCGTCAAGACACGATGGGAAAAATCTGAATCCACCAGGTTTTGCTTGGTGTAGTCTTCAGCCCAAGCATTGCCAGGATAAAGGGTTAGGGCGATCGCTCCCCCTAAAATTCCCACCAGGGCGATCGCCCCTAACCGGTGCCATTGCTGACGAAGAACCTGCCCCATGGCCTGAAAACGGACAACCACTTGTCGGAGATTTCGACCTACTGGAAAACGTTCCATACCCTTGTTCAACGCGACGCTGTATCCTGATACTACCGGAATCTGGGGCAGGATCGTTCGATCAGTAGACTTCGATCAGTAGACAGAGGAGGGCAAGCATGGGAGATGACAGCAAGCAGCAAGACCGAGCAGCCTTGGGCGATCGCGGTGAACGATTAGTAGCCCAGTGGCTCATCCAAGAAGGTTGGACGATTTTACAGCGGCGCTGGCGCTGCCAATGGGGTGAGCTAGACTTGGTGGCCTACCGATCCGACGGTCGCAGCCGCGGCACCCTAGCCTTCGTGGAAGTGAAAACCCGCAGCAATGGCAACTGGGACGCCGATGGACGATTGGCGATCACCCCTGGCAAGAAAATTAAACTGGGCCGAGCCGCAGAGCTGTTTCTATCCCGCTATCCTCACCTGAGCGATATGGACTGCCGCTTTGATGTTGCCCTGGTTCTGCGGCGATCGCCCCCTTTCAAAGCAAAACAGCACCGCCCGATCTCTCCAGACAGTGCTGAGGGTCAAACCAATCAACCAGCGCCTATTCAACTTGGTACACCCGTGGCTTATGACAACGACTGGCTTACCCTAGATTACCTCGTCAATGCTTTTGATTAGGCAAGAGTTTCTGGGCAGTAGCCAAGACCTTGCACAAACTGACGGCGAAATTCTTCAATTTCATTGCGGTCGGGCTGCCCATGGGACACCACAGCCACTTGGTAGCGACGCATCACGTCTACCGGCGATTGCCCATTTTCCAGACCCCACAGCGCCATACGCACGCGGATATCAGGTTCACTAGGAATGCCAAGTTCAGCAAGAAACGCCTGAAAGTCTCCATGGCGCTGAGCATCAAGGCATCCATCGATCTTAACTTTCACCACCCATCCATCAATTTGGTGGATCACGGTCATAAACTGCACCGGCAGCCAGGTGGTGTTGTGTAGACGTTCGATCACCCGAAGCACTAAGCTGGCGTTGGCTAGATAGTAAAGGTATTCCATAT